>CAKUQA010000024.1 GCA_934675225.1 uncultured Candidatus Melainabacteria bacterium
GATATTTTGAGCATAAGTTCTAGAACAAATAAACTTCTTTTAACTTCTGATGAATCTTATAAAGCTTTGAATGATGGTTTGAATAATTTTAGTAGCCTTGTTTGCAAACTTGAAGATAGAATGAATTATCTTGATAATTCTGAAATTACAGCAAGATTAGAAAAGAAGATTGAAAATATTCAATCTATGGCTGTAGAATCAGCAAATGCTGATAAAGTTTTTCATCAAGTCATGATGTATTTGGGTGAATGGATTGATTCTACTACTGAGAATATTTCAAGTATTACCGAAAAAACCGCTGAAATTAATACAATAAAAGAGAATGTTTCTGCTGTAGTCGAAAAAGTTTCTGATATTCAACAAGTAAAAGATAGTATTAGCGAGCTACGTTCGGCTGTTCCTGAAAAAGAAGAACTTCTTTCTGAATTGGAAGAAAAATTCGAACAGCAAGAAACCAGAATTGACAGACTTGAAATGAAATTAGAAAAAATTCTATCAACACTTGAAGAAAAAGATGATATGGTGTTAAATAGAAAAGTGGATAAGATTGAAAAATTATTATCCAGACTTGGAACTAATATAGAAAAACTTACATCTTATGTTGATGAGGACTAGTAAACTAATTAAAGACTTAAAAAACTCTCTCTCTCCGACCAATGTCTTAGATACATTGGAAGAACGTTATGCTTATGCGCAAGATGCTTCTAATATCAGAGAGATTAAAAGTTTGCCTGATGCGGTTGTGTTTGTTGAAAATATTGAACAAGTACAAAAAGTAGTTAAACTTGCTAATAAATATAAAGTTCCAATAATCTGCAGAGGTGCAGGAACAAATGTTGTAGGTGCTTGCACTGTTGAGCATGGCGGAATAATTTTAAATTTCTCTAAAATGAATAAAATTTTGGAAATTAGTAAAGAAAATATGACCGCAAGAGTTCAATCAGGTGTTGTTCTAGGTGTTTTGCAAAAAGAAGTTGAAAAGCTTGGATTGTTTTATCCGCCTGACCCTTCAAATTTGGCAGTATCTACAATAGGTGGTAGTATTGCTCAATCTTCGGGTGGTGCAAAATCTTTTAAATACGGTACAACTAAAGATTATGTAATTGATTTAAAAGTTGTTACAGCTAAAGGTGAGATCTTGCAAACCGGAGCCAGTACTATAAAAAATGCAACTGGTTATAATTTGAATACACTTTTTGTTGGTTCGGAGGGAACTTTAGGTATTGTTGTAGAAGCTGTTTTAAAATTAATTCCAAAACCTGAGAGTAAAAAAGTTTTAATGGCATATTTTGATTCTGTTAAAGAATCTGTAAATGCAGTTAATTCAATAATTGAGCAACGAATTTTTCCAACTACAATTGATTTTATGGATAAAAATGCAATTCAAACAGTTGAAAAATTTTATCCTGCAAATTTATTAACTGATAAAGAAGCTGCATTAGTTATAGAAATAGACGGATTTGAATGCTCAATGGATTATCAGGAAAATATAATTAAAAATATTTTAAATTCTAGCGGAGCATCAGCAATTCAGGCTTCTCATAATGATGAAGAATATAATAAAATTTGGACTGCTCGTCGTTCTTCTATGGGGGCTTGTGCAAAATTAAAACCAAATGTAACGACTGATGATGTAATTGTACCAAGAGAAAATTTGGAAAAGTTGGTGCTTGGAATAAGAGAAATTTGTAAAAAATATGGTTTAGAAGTATGTATGGTCGGGCATGTTGGCGATGGTAGCGTTCATCCACAAATTCCAATAGATTATACTGATGAGGATGAGTACAATCGTTACAAGTTGGCAAAATCAGAAATATATGATTTAACAGCACAACTTGGTGGCATTTTATCCGGAGAACATGGAATTGGTACTTTAAAACGTAATCATATCAGTAAAGTTGTAAATCCTGTTGCACTTGAATATATGCGACAAATTAAAAAGACATTTGACCCAAATAATATTTTAAATCCATATAAAATTTTTTAATAATATTGACAATTTACAAAATTGCATTTTATAATTATTTTAGGTAAGTTCCCTTGCCTCCTCTGACACACCGAATTACGAAGAAATCGGTCAGAAAGGAGGAAAATGATGAACCGAGAGTTAATTAAAAAAGCTCTACTGGTAATAGAGCTTTTAATAAGATTAATTGTTACGTTAATCTAAGGGAACGAAGAAAGGCTCTGAGAGCAAAGACCTCTTGGAGTCTTTTCCCTTATAATGACATTATTTATTATTTTGTATATTTTGTCAAGTGTTTGATTTTTTAATGTATAATTTTTTTATGGATGCTAACGAACTTATTAAATATTTTAAATCTTTAGGTTTAATTGTTCATACTGGAACAAAAGCGAGAGGTCATCAAGGTTTTTTCTTAAAAAATCGTATTGATATTTCAAAAAATATTTCAGAAGATAGATTAGTTCCGACTCTTTTGCATGAATTTACACATTATATACATTCTAAACTGGAACCGGATATGAATAACACAGGAGGGCAAATAAAAGTTATTTTTAAGTCTGATAATCCGGTTTATTTAGAAGAACTTATTAAGGTTACGAATTTTGTTGATAATAATTCGCTTTGTGTAAGACTTTATGAGCATAAAGACAGAGTAAAACATAAAATTAAAGAGTATGAAAATATAATTAAACTTTATTATCCAAAATTTCAAAGGTCAAAAAAATTTAAAGAATTTGATAGATACATAAAACGTTCTAATGCGCGATATTTACTAAAATATGATAGAGTCAAATTAATAGAAGGTGGCTTTTTCAAAAAAACAACAAAACTTTATACTCTTAAGAATATAGAACGAGATTTTACAGACATGCCGCCTGCTTTTGCAGCTTATATTCGTTTACATTCATATCAAAAAAAACAGGCTAGGATTTCAGCTATGATAAATAAGTATAAAAAATACTATGAAAAACCATGTGAATTATTTGCACGTTTTATTGAGGGAATATATCTTGATAGAGAATGGGTTGAGGCTATAGCTCCAAATGTTACTAAGCAGTTTTATGATTTATTAGCTGATGGTTATTACATGGAATTGGCAAATATTATTGGTGTAGTGGAATAAACTAGGTTCAAAAAATAATTTCATCAACTTTTTGAATGATTATAAATTATATTTATAGTATATTATATAGATATAAAGAGAAGTGAATTTATAAATTTATTAAAGTTGATTATACCCCTATATTAGTTAAGGTGAAAAAATGAAGAAAATAGTTTTGATGGGACTATTAAGTGTATTGTTGTCCCAAAATTCGGCATTATGTGAGAATATATGTCCAATAAAACAGTTTAGTGGATATGCCCCACAAGTTGAAGCGTATCGAGAATATAATAATAACAATTTATATGAAAACTTAAAAACAATTGAATTAGATACGGTAAAAATTGATAAAAATAAAAAATTTATTGTTCAATCTTTACAGCCAATGTCCTCTAGTTCTCCTATTGGAACTGTTGTTGAATTCAAAAGTATTAGAGAAGAAACTCTTATACCGGGAGGTCAGCCGTCTGAGGTGATATTTACTGGAAAAATTATTGAAAATAAACCTCCAAGAATGGCAGGAAGAAGTAGTACTTTAAAATTAGAAATAGACAAAATGAAAGTTGGAAACATAACATATCATACAATTGCTTATATTTCTAAAATGGGTAAAAAAATGGTTATGACCGGAGTTTTGTCCGGCAATCCCGTATACATTAATAATTTAGCAGATACTGCTAATAGAGGTACTATTACTATAGATAAAGTTTATAAAGATCCTTGTCAATATAGTTGCGAAAGTATAAAAACACCAATGCGCCCTTTCTATTATATTGGAGGTGCTGTTTTGCAGTTGGCTGATTTGTTCTTATCCCCTGTAATTTGTGTATTTCGCCGTGGAGGAGAAATTGACATCCCGCAGTATACTTCTTTTGAGATAAAATTAGAGGATGGAGTTTCTTTGTTGAGATTGTAAATTGGGTATTATTAATCATAAAAAAAGCGGCTTTTAAAGTGCCGCTTTTTTTATTCAAAAAATTATGCTCTACCGTACATATCTTCGTATCGAATTATATCTTCTTCGATTAATGGATTTCCTTTTTGTACTTCAATAATTTCAATATCCTTATCAAATGGATTTTGTAAAGAATGAATTGCTTTTAAAGGAATATCTACACTATGTCCCGGAGAAAGAATAAGTTCTTTCCCTTCAAGAATAACTTTAGCAGTTCCGGATAGTACAACCCAGTGTTCACTTCTAAAATTATGCGATTGAACAGAGAGTTTTTGTCCTGTGTTAACGTGTATAATTTTAGTTAAAAATCCTTCACCCTGAGCAATTACAGTATAAAATCCCCAAGGTCGATAAACTGTTTTGTGAACAAGATGGGTATTGTCATTTTGTTTTTTTAGGGTTTCATAAATTTGTTTAACATCTTGAGTTTTATCTTTTTTGCAAGCCAAAATAGCATCTTCAGTTTCTACAATTACAGTATCTTCAAGTCCAATTGTTGTAACAAGTTTGGATGATGCATAAACAAATGAATTTTTTGAACCTTTGTCTAATACATGTCCAACAAAAACATTCCCGTCTTTATCTTTTTTGCTTACATCGTATATAGATTGCCATGAACCAAGGTCATTCCAGTCGCTTTCAAGTTTTACGAGTGCAATTTTATCAGATTTTTCCATAATTGCATAATCAATTGAAATATTCGGCATTTTTTCAAAATTAACGAACGGAATTTGACTACTTTCTGAAAAATCGAATTCCTCGGAAACCTTTGCTATATCAGGGGCATGCTTAATTGCTTCATTTAATAAAGTAGAAGCTTTGAACATAAAAATTCCACTGTTCCAATAGAAAGTTCCTTCTTGTAAATATTTTTGTGCTGTTTCAAAATCAGGTTTTTCAACAAATTCTTTAACTTTGTATCCGTCTCCAATAGCTTTTGAAGTATTTATGTAACCATATCCTGTTTCCGGATAATTCGGTTTAATACCAAATGTTACAATATAACCATCTTGAGCAAGTTTTTTCCCTTTTTGTACTGTTGATAAGAATTTTTGGTTATCTTCAATCAAATGATCTGATGGTACAACTATAATTACCGGATCTGAAGCAGATTTTTGTACAATATATTTAGTTGCAAGAACTATTGCAGGTGCTGTATTTTTTGTAACAGGTTCTGCAAGTACAATTGGATTTTGAGTTAAATCAGAAAGTTGCATTTTTACATTTGAAGAATGTTTTGTATTTGTGATGCTTATAATATCTTCTTCAGGCATACAAACCTTAAGTCTTTCAAAAGTAGCTTGTAGCAAACTTTTATCAGAAATTAAGTTTAGTAATTGTTTTGGATAAAGTTCTCTTGATAGTGGCCATAATCTGCTTCCAGAACCACCTGCCAATATAATTCCGTACATTCAACCTCCTGATTAATACCGTTCTTATTATACTATAAAATATATTGTAGGTTAAATTGAGTATTTTGAATGTAACTTTTCTTTATAAAAAAGTTCAGTTGCTTATAAAACCTTCGCCTTAACTTGGCTAAACGAAAAATAACATTAAGAGCTGTAACAAGCCTTGTTTAAAAAATTGATTTCTGTTATTATATTATTACAATGTTTGATTGGGATAAGAAAAAGAGAGTTATAGTCGGTGCGGCAGTTTCTGTTGTGCTTATTGCAGGTGTTTGTTTTGCGATATTTTATCAATCACCGGCAAAAACCGATAAAATTTATTCTTCTGCATTAGAAGATTTTTCTAAAGGTAATTACCAAAACGCGTATTACTTATTTTCTAAAGTAACTGTTTTTTCAAAATTGAAACCGATTGCAATATATCATAGAGCTGAATGCGCTAAAATGCTTGGGGATGATAAATCAGAGCTTAAGCAATATCAAATATTATTTAATAATTATCCAAAACATAAATTGAGTATTCGTTCAAGGTACTTAGCCGGTCAAAAGTTGGTAGAAACTAGACCACAATTGGCTAAAAAATATTTTGAAAATGTTATTCATAATGCTCCAAATACAGATTATGCAATTGCATCTGAATATTATTTAGGTGTAATTTTAGAAAACAAATATCGAGATGCAAAAATTATTCCAACATCGGTAAAAGACGATGTGCAAAACTATTATAGACATTATTTAACCAAAGCACCATCCGGAAGATTAGCTCTCAATGCTGTAAATCATTGGGCTACTTTTGCAGATAATATCAACAAGGATGATTATTTGTTAATGGCAAATACTTGTTATTTGTTTGAAGATTATACTAAAGCGAAAGAATTATTGCAAAAAACAGATACAAATGAAAATTGGACATTGGATGTTAAAAATTCTTATGCGATGAAAAATTATCCAAGAGCAAAATTTTTAACAGAAAACGGGTTACAAAAACGTTCTCAATATGTTTCTGATGAAGATATTTATGCTGCAATTGATATTTATATGAAGCTTGCAGATTCAAAAACTAAGAGTATTGAACGATTATTAAGTCTTTCTTCCGGAAAAGGGCGAGATTATCTTTTGAGCTTGAAATGTCAAAATGTTGCGCAAAATAATAAAGCCGCATGCTACAGTAATTTATATTTAAAATATCCAAACGGAAACTTTTCTGCAGATGCTTTAGCAAATATCTTTTTTGCAAAAATAAAGTCAGGAGATTTAGTTAATGCTAGGAAAGTTGGCATGGATTATTTGAGAAAATTCCCTGATTCAAATTCTTCTCCAATGGTTATGTTTTGGCTAGGGAAAGTTGCGGAAAGACAAAATAATTACGATGAATATACAGGATATTATAGGTCTACAATAAGTAAATATCCTGATTCGTATTATGCTTATAGGGCGTATTTGAGATTAAACCATTTTAATAATCCATTGGTTACAAATTACATAAATCCGAAACCTGTTTTGTATCCATATAAATATGCTCATAATAATATCATAGTAAAATTGGTTGATTTGAAAGATTATGATATTGTAAATGAATTAATAGAGGATGATTTTGTTCGCAGCTGGGTGCTTTATAAAAAAGGTGATTATTCTCATTCCATGCTTGTAGCTCGTGATGCTATGGAAAAAATTAAAGAAAAACCTGATAAATATGATTTAAGATGGCGCTTAGTTTATCCTGTAATTTATTATAATGATGTAAAAAAATATGCAGGACAAACCGGAAATAATGCACCGCTAATGCTTTCTCTTGCGAGAGAAGAAAGTTATTTTGACCCACTTGCTCAAAGCATGGTTGGAGCAAGTGGTTTAATGCAAATCATGCCTTCTACTGCAAGAGAAGTTAATGCCAAAATGGGTTTGGGGATGAATGTTTCCGAAGCATTGTTTAATCCTTATATGAATATTAAACTTGGAAATTATTATTATCTGTTTTTGAAACGAAATCTTGAAGGTTATGATATTTCATCTGTTGCAGCTTATAACGGTGGAATAGGTTCTATTCAGAGATGGAAAACATCTTTGCATTATAATGATGCTGATGAATTTGTAGAACAAATTCCTTATCCGGAAACTAAAAACTATGTAAAAAAAGTTTTTCGAACTTATTGGAATTATATAAGAATTTATAACGGAAATGATTAATATATATAAAGCTAAATTTCTATAAAAAGCAATTTTAAATGTTTATATGTTTTATATAGTTTAGTAGGAGATTATATGATTTCTAAGTTATCTTTAGTTCAGAATGCAGTGATGTATACGAGTAAATTAGGCTCCAAAATTAAGTATGGGGCTATAGAATCGCATACTCCATGTTTAAAAACTTTGGAAAAGGATACTTTTTGTCATAAATATTGGCAACAAATAAAATCAGAAGGCATGCTTAGAAACACAAATCAAACTTCAGTAAAATTGCATGGCTATTTAAATGGAATAAATCATCACTTGGTTACTGGTGCAAGTTCCAAAAACATGGATAAAGAATTTATGTCGTTAGGACTTACTCCGAGAGATATGATAACTTTGACAGATATTGAATTTAAGAATTTAAAACCGACAACAGAAACTATTCATGCTTTTCGCTCAATAGGCGAAAAACAAGATTTTTTTTCTGAATATAAATTGTATAAAAATCGCCTTGGTATTAAAAAAGGTGAAATTATTGATATGAAGGAATATGCGTATGCAACATCGGACTTAAATTATGCAAAAGGGTATCTTACCAATAATAAAGGTATTCTTTATGATATAGAAATTCCTAAAGGTGCAAGAGTTTCTATAACAGGTGAAAATACAGCAACAAATGAGATAGTTTTTCCTAGAAGTTCAAAATTTGAATGTATTGGAAAAGAGCATGTGAGAAATGCTGATAATGATTATGTAATTGCTAAACTTAGATATATCTTGCCACCGGAAATCTAGTTTTTAAATTTTTGCATAATAAAAGCCTCGTCAGATTGACGAGGCTATAAAATTTATTCGGGGAAGCATGCTTATTGCATGTTTTTTCTGATATTTTCTTTTTGTTTATCGATTTTTTTAATTCTGCTTTCAAGAGATTTAACTTGTTTATTTAAAGCTTTTCTTTCTGCTTTTACTGCAGTATATTGAGCATCAACATCAGAATATTTTGCTTTATAATTTAATAATTCATTTCTAACATCGACTTGCGCATTATCAAGCTGGATAATTGCATTTTGCATTTTAGCATTTCCTACAGGTTCTTCTGATGAAGCAGTAGTTTTTGCTGCAGTAGTTGAAACTGTATTTGCTGGTTTTGCAGTTGTTGTAGTTGCAGAGGTTTTAATTGTTGAAGAAGAATTAGTATAAGTATCTTCAAAATTTAATGGAGTGAATGCGTTTCCATCTGCATAAGCAGCGCATGAGCATGCTATTAGTACAGATAGTGATAATACAATTTTTTTAACCTTTTTGTTCATGTTTTTCTCCTTATATAAATATATAATTACTCAATTTTTATATAGTATATATTATTAAGCATGAAAATAACTCATTCAAAAAAAGGAGAATTGGGGAACAATAAAAACATGCCAACGTCATGATATATAGTGCGTTTTGAACTATTATGAAGTTTTGTAAAGTGATCAAATACCTATGTATCAATGCTTTATAGAAAAAACGGAAAAATCATGAAAAAAACATGAGAAAAAGGGCTTGATTTTAAATTTTCTTTTGCATACAATTAGAGACGTGCCCAGTGCACAGTGAACTTTCTAAAAAACTTCTAAGTTAAGAGATTTAAACAAAATTTAAAAAACTACTTGACAAAGAAAATTGATGATATAAGATAATAAATGCAGATAGCACTAGCGATTAGAAATTAAAAATAATAATTAAGAATGCATCTGAACTTATATATAGAAGGAAGTAAACCCCTAGTTATTAAATATTAGGTCTGCGTTGCAGAGCGTAAGCGGTTGAAGATTTTGAAAACGCACCTTGACAACAGAATAGCTGAAAAGAATACTTTGTTAATTCTAAAATCGAAATGATAAGGAC
>CAKUQA010000025.1 GCA_934675225.1 uncultured Candidatus Melainabacteria bacterium
GTTACGCCTACATACATCAAACGCCGTTCTTCTTCCATTTCTGACGGAATATTGAATGTTCTTTGATGAGGGAAAACACCTTCATCACATCCTGCAAGAAATACTATCGGGAATTCCAAACCTTTTGCAGAGTGTAAAGTCATTAAAGTTACGTTGTTTGAAATATCTTCCATTCCGTCTAGGTCAGAAACAAGGGCAACTTGTTGTAGGAATTCGCCCAATGCATTATCTGCTTCTTCCGGAACAAATTCTCCTGCAACGTTAACCAATTCTTGCAAGTTTTCGATATCCGCTTCGCTTTCAGGAGTATTTTGTGATTGTAATTCTGCCAAATAACCTGTTTTTTCAATAACTAAAGTTACAAAATCTTGCAAAGAATAAGAATTTTTTGCATTTACGAATTTCAAAATCAATTCTGAAAAATCTTTCAATTTAGTTCTTGTTCTTGGTGGAATTTCGTTTGCATCTTCAATTCTTTGACAAGCTGCAAAAAGGCTGATATCTTCTTTGTCAGCAAAATCTGCAAGATTTTTTACCGTAGTATCACCAATTGCACGTTTCGGAACGTTTACAATTCTTCTGAAACTTTGCGAGTCATCAGTATTATAAATTAATTTTAAGTATGCAATAATATCTTTTACTTCTTTACGGTCATAGAACTTTAAGCCGCCATAAATTTTATATGGCAAGCCTGCAGCCATACAAGCTTCTTCTAAGGCACGTGATTGGGAATTTGTACGATAAAGAATAGCAAAACGGTTATAATCTTCGCCGGAATCTTGTTTAATTCTGCTTGCAATAAAGTTTGCTTCGTCTGCTTCGTCTTGAGCTTCAAAATAATCGATTAATTCTCCATCTCCTTTTTGAGAATAAAGAACTTTGTCAACACGTTCTGTATTGTTTTCAATAATTGCGTTTGCAACGTTAAGAATATTCGCTGTAGAACGATAGTTTTGTTCAAGTTTGATTAATTTTGTTTTTTTGAAATCTTTTTGGAAGTTCAAAATAATTGTATAATCAGCACCACGCCAGCTGTAAATTGACTGGTCAACATCACCTACAACGCAAAGAGAGCGTTCATCAGGAATATCCGGTTCAAGATTTGTATAAAGCATATTGATAAGCTTGTATTGTGCCATGTTTGTATCCTGAAACTCGTCAACCAAAATATGTTGAAATCTGTCATAATACTGTTGGCGAACTTCTTTGCATTGTTCAAGAAGTTTTACGGTCAACATTAACATATCATCAAAGTCAATCGCATTGTTGTTGTTTAATGAATTTTCGTATTCTTCGTAAATCTGAGCAATTTTTTGTGATTTAAAATCTCTTGCAAAGGTTGCAAAAGTGTAAGCGTCTTGCATTTTGTTTTTTGCGTTTGAAATAACTGTTTTTACAAGTTTTGGTGCATACACTTTATCATCAAGATTTAATTTTTTTATAGCTTGTTTTATTACTGCATTAGAGTCTGTTTCGTCATATATAGAGAAGTTTTTATCAAGTCTTTTGCCTGATTGAAAACTGTAATTTTCAATATTTTCTCTTAAAATTCTTCCGCAAATACCGTGAAATGTTCCGACCCACATATATTTAACAACGTTTTCACCCAAAATATTGCCTAAACGTTCTTTCATTTCTTTTGCGGCTTTATTGGTAAATGTAACAGCAAGAATATTGCGAGGTTTCACACCATTTTGTATAAGATAAGCAATTCTTGATGTAAGTAATTTAGTTTTTCCGCTGCCTGCTCCTGCTAAAACTAATAAAGGTCCTTTAATTGTTTTGACAGCTTCTCTTTGTTCTTTGTTAAGATTATCCAGTATATTTTCCATATCCCTATTCCCAAAATCAAATTTTTGTGATATAATCAGCATAAACTAAAAATGTATAGATTGCAACGAGAAAGTAGGAAAAATGGTAGAAACTGATATGACAAAAGTATTTATGGGTTCAGAGGACGAAAACAAAGAAAAACAGAGTTCAATCGTAGTTCCGATTGATGAAGATATGGATACAGTTTCATCAGGTTCACCCGATACAGTTGATGAACTTGCTATGGAATTAGCAACTATTCAACAGTCAGCGAAACGAATTGCTATTATCGGAAGTCGTAATCTTCCTATTACTCACCAACAAATGATTGAAACTTTAACAACTGCACTTGTTATGCAAGGAAATACAATTATTACATCAGGTGGTTCTTCAGGAACAAATGCTGCTGCTATCCGTGGTGCTATGAAAGCTAATCCTGATAAATTAAGAGTTATTTTGCCGCAAACTATTGGTCAACAACCATCAGACGTCCAAAATCAGCTTATCGGTGTTCCAAATATTATTGAACATCCTGACAGAGCTATGATGACTCTGGCTGATGCTTCAAGAGTTTGTAACAGAGAAATTATTGATGAATGTAATCAATTAATTTGTTTCTTATCACACACTAGTAAAACTTTGCACAATGCTGTTCAGTATGCCGAAGAAGGTCACAAAGTTATTACAGTGTTCTATTTAGACTAATAAAGTGAAAGGTTAAACGTGAAAGTGAAAAGACCATTTATATAATGATCTTTCAATTTTGCGCATAAAAATGAATAACGAGTTAAAAAAACTTACAGGTAAAAATAAAAACGACTACGAGACAATAGCAAAACATCTTGTGGATGATTGTGATGTGGAATTGTTTAAAGAGCTTGTTGATAACGAAGATTTCTTGTTTGATTTTGTAAAAAACAATGTAGCGCAAAGAATTTCTGCTGTAATCAATGAAAATAACTACAAAAACTTGTTAGAATTTTTAAAATACTATTCTCCTTATTATGAAGATGTAATTGTTTCTGCATTAGTAAAATATGCGGATGAAGATTTGACAGATATAATGTTGGATAAGTTTGAAAATGGAACAAATGCTGAAAAAACTTATGCAGCTAAATATTTTGCGAAAATTCAAGACCCTTTAGCTTACGATTTTTTGAGACTTAACAGTTATTCGGATGATGAGTTTTTGGCGCAAAGTTGTGCTATGGCTCTTGGTGAATGGCATGATGAAGATAGTTATAATTCTGCAATAAAAAAACTCTCAAGTAGTGATGATTTTGAAAAGCTTGCGGCGGTGAAATTTTTGGCAGCTTATGGTGATAAAAAAGCGGTGCCTCAAATTATAAACTCAATGAAAAATTCAACAATGGCAGAAAATATTGCCGGTGAAATTCCATATTTGGAAAATCTTTTTGACTTATTAAGAGATAGGTATGATGACGCACTGCTAACAATAAATTATATAATCAATGCTCTTGGCGAAATATTACCGCTAACTACTATTTTTGATTTTGAATTATTTGAAGTTTTCGAACAAATTATAAATAATCATGATGATAGCAAATCAGCAATTGTCTTGTTAAATGCTAAAGAAAAATTTGACACATTAACAGAAAACGATGAGTATCTTTTTGATGAAGATAAAAATACAAAAAATGAAATTTTTGATATTAAAAAATTATTAAATAGCGCAAGAAAAAAAGATTTAGAAAAATATATTAATAAAGAATTAAGGGAAGATAGTCCTTTTGTGTATACTGCGCTTGATTTCGCAAGCGACACAATTGCCATTCGAGAACTTTTAAAGTCCAATAACCAAACTCTTATTTTAAAAACCGCAGAAGTTTTAAAAGCTCTGGGCAACTTTGATGAAACCGCAAGAACGGTAGCATTACTAAAAGTTACTGATATCAACATCAAAGCTATAATTCGAGCATTGTAGTTATTTATTCTACTTTTATGGCTAACCCACAATTGTTTAGCATTTCATGCTATAATTAAACTATTCTGAAAGGATTTGAAGATATGAAAATGATAAAACTTACTAAAATGCAAGGTTGCGGAAACGATTTTGTAATAATAGATTACCCCGAATATGAAAAAACAGGCTTGAAAATGGATGAACTTGCCAAAAAAGTTTGTGATAGAAATTTTGGAGTTGGCGCAGACGGAATGATTATCCCAAAACTTAATCCTGAAAACAAGGATGCTGATATTGCTTGGTATTTTTACAATTCAGACGGTTCTACCGCTCAAATGTGCGGCAACGGAATGAGATGTTTTACAAAATACGCAATAGATAACAAACTCGTTGATAAAAAAGCATTCAGCGTTGAAACCCTTGCCGGAATTATCAAACCGGAACTTCTTGATAACGGTCTAATAAAAGTTAATATGGGTAAACCGATTTTGGAAGACGAAAAAATCCCTTTTTGGAGTGAGAATGCAGAAAGGAAATTAAAAGCCCTAGATAAGGAATTTGAAATAACACCTGTTTCTATGGGAAATCCGCATTGTGTAATTATTACAGAAGATGAACCGTTAACACTTGCAAAGAAATATGGCCCTATTATCGAAAAACACGAATACTTTCCTGAAAAAACAAATACGGAATTTGTAAAAGTAAAATCTCGTATGGAAATAGACATGCGTGTTTTTGAACGTGGTTGCGGAATTACATTGGCATGCGGAACCGGAGCTTGTGCAAGTGTCGTTGCTTGCGTTTTAAATAACTTAACAGAAAACAAAGTTAAGGTAAACTTACTTGGTGGCCCTGTATTTGTTGAATGGCAAGGCTCTGCGGATGATACAGAGAAAGATATTTTCTTAATAGGCTCTGCAAATTATAGCTTTTTTGCAGATTATATATTGTAAAATCCCATATTTCCATGGTATTATTAACTCATAGATTAAAATAGGAGAAAATTAAAAATGAAAACTTACGAATTATTAACTATATTCAAACCAAATTTGGATTCAGAAGAAGTAGAAAAAGCTGTAGAAACTATGAACAAAGTTATTGTTGATTTCGGTGGAAAAGTTGAATCAACTGACAAAGCCGGTAGAAAAAAATTAGCTTATGAAATTGAAAACTTTAGAGATGGCTTTTTTGTTACTACAGAATTAAGTTTGCCTTCTGAAAAAGTTGGAGAATTCAGACGTCAATTAAGATTGAACGACAACATTTTAAGAACTATGTTCTTAGAATCATCAAAAGTTAGTGCATAAGTGTAGGTTGGGAGAAATTTCTCCCAACAAATTTAAAAGAAAGGCATAGCTAGACTGTAAAATATTTTAGCAGTTGCAAGCTATGGTAAAATGAAAAATGGCATTTTCAAAAGCAGTTGTAACAGGAACATTATACAGAGCGCCGGAAAAACGTTTTACTCAAAACAATATAGCAGTATCTGCATTTGTTCTTAATATTGGCGAAAGAGAAGAAACCCTTGTTAGAATTCTTTCAAGACGACAAGCACAAGATGAACTTGTTTCCTCATTGGTAAAGGGAGATAGAGTTCTTGTTGAAGGAAGACTCCAAGTTGCAATAGTTAAAGCTGATGACGGTTCTGAACGAAGAATTTACGAAATTGACGCTAATACTATTGAAAAAATGGGCGAAGGTTCTTCTGCACCGGTAAATCAACAAAAATTCGGAACGGAAGAAATTGTTAAATTTGAATCAGATGATATGTCTAATGAATTGATTAATGAAGACGAAATTCCATTCTAAACTTATAAAAAAAATAATAATGTAGTATAACAAATAAAATGGCTAGAAAGGCTGATTAAAAAATGGCAAAACAAAATAATGACGACAAGAAAAAACGTAAAAATTGTTCACTTTGCGCAGACAAAGTAGAAGCAATTGATTACAAAGATGCAGCAAAATTAAGAAGATATTTGACAGAAGCAGGAAAAATCATTCCTCGCCGTATTACAGGTAACTGCGCTAAGCACCAAAGAATGATTGCTACAGCAATTAAACGTGCTAGAGAAGCTGCTATTATTGATTACGTTTTTGACTAATAATCGGTATTTAAATACTAAAAAAACAACTCGTAAAAATATTACGAGTTGTTTTTTATGGCAAATAAAATTTCTTTACAAAATCCTGCAAAAATGATACAATGTACAAAAAAGGTTGGTTATATGCATATAAATAATATTTCAAAGGAAATGTCTGTACGTACACTTTTTGCATTGGTTGCATTAAGTATAATTATGACTGCAGGGTTTATTATCTTTTATTTAAAAACTACAATTAACAATCCTTCTATTATGGATTTTTTTAGTTGCTATATTGATACGTTTAAAATTTTGCAAAACGAATCTACTGATGAACCACTTATAGCGTGGGGTATCATGGTTATTTTCCCATTAGCAATCTATTGCCTGACTATTGTGTCAATGGTTTCAAGATACAAAGCAATAAAAGAATATAAAAAAACACTAAACCTAAAATCTGTAGATTTTTTACAAGATAGAGTTAATTTTAATTTTAACAATCCTCAATATAATTTTGCTTGCGGCTATAGTGACATAAATAGATTGGAATTGGTTTTAAACACAACTTTGGTAACTAATAAGTACGGTTCTTATCCTGCCTTAGCGCAAGTAATTTTGAATTTTACAGTATTGAACAACAAGAATTTTACTCTTAAAAACACTCCAATACGTCCTATGAATTTAATTTATGGAGTAATTGACTATGGTAAATTGACTCAAAAATTTTCTTATAAATTTGAAGGAGCCGGTGAAGTTACAGATATTAAAGAAAAAATAAGAGATTATATAAATTCGGGTTGTAAACAAATTTTAGGAACTAATTCTGAAAATAATTTTAAGCTTTTGTCTATAATATTTTTTGGTATCGGATTGTTTTTTCTGATATCATTTAAAGATATTTTAAATGATATGTTTCCATTAATTGCAATAGTTCCATTTATAGCAATATCATTTATTTTTGATATTATTCTCTTGATTGACAAATGGAACGAGAGTAAATTTAGAAAATTTTAGAGAAAATGAATAGAAAAGAAATAAATAATATACTCGATAATATGACTGATTATTTGGACAAGAATTTAAGTCAGTCAGACGAAGAAAAGATTTTAAGTAACTTAAATGCAATCTTAGAAATTGAACCGACAAACTTTGATGCTCTAATGTGGATGGGAACATATTACCATATAATGGCAAATAAGGTAAATTATGACAATGCAATTTATTATTATGAACAAGCAATAGCTGCTGATCCAAATAATTCCCAAGTTAGTTTGCTAAAAGATTTTATAGAAGATTGTACGGAGTTACAAAAATTAGGAATTGACAAAATAAAACCTAAGCAAAACAAAAGCTATGATTTAACTTCTAATGAAGCTTTTTCGAACTCTGAGGATGGTTTCAAATTTTTAACAAAACTAAACCCTATAGTTTTAGTTATCATAAAAATTGCAATTCTTTTAGGTTGTCTTATGTGGACATGCCCATCGTTGTTTATTTCTTTAAATGACAGAAAAATTATAGATAAAACAGATTATTACAATGTTGTTGAAGATGTTCAAGAAGCACAAAAAGTTGAACAAAATGACACTAAAGCACAAGAAAATGTTGCTTCTGAAGAAGATAAAATCAATGTTAAGAATGGCTACATGACTTTAAAAGTCAATCCTGTGACGTCATACAATTATTTAACTAAAAAGCAAATTTACGATTTACGTAAACGCTATGTTCAAAATTCTCTTTTTGCAACCCAAAATTACGAACCAAATGAAGGAGTTTTTGGTGGAATCGTAGATGGCAAACCTTGGTGGACAACCAATCCTTGTAGCAAATTGAATTATACCGGAGATTATCATGAAAGAATTGAGGGTAATTCTAAAGTAAGTGCTCAAATGAATAATCCGAATGCGCTTGTTGGTATAAGTTTAACATATTCTCCTTGGGAATTGGATTATAATAAAGAATTTTGCTATGGAAAATCAGGAATGTTTTTGCCTGAAAGTTTAAGTTATAACAAAAAAGAAAACTTGATTGTAGCAACTTATGAAGTTCCTTCTGATTTTGCAGGATATAGAGTACAAGTAGATTCTCAAGAAATGGGATACCCTTTACAATTGTCTGGGCTTAACGCAATTGATTTTGGGTATAAATATGTTTATGCACTTGACGCAAAAAATATAAACATGATGTATCCGAATAGTTCTAATATGACAAATGATGTTCAAACATTTGCGGATTATATTCATTTAGGTGGAAGCTGCCGCTATGAAGGTGGATGTAATAATATTTCTCCAATGCAAAACAATTTAATGTTTTCAGTGAATTATTTACCGGCAATTGTTACTCTTAAATTATGGAAAGAACGTCCTGCTAATAAATTCATGAAAGCAGATTTTTACTACAAAATTATAATTGATAGAAATAGATAAAGGCAATAGGGCTTTAAGGCGATAGGGCAATAAGGTTTTACAGTCATTGTGAGCGAATGCGAAACAATCCAGCTGATTAATTTAATATTGGTGGGGTAGATATCCCGCCCTACAAGACTAGATTGTTTGCCCTCTTTAACTCTCCCTAATTGAGGGAGAAAACTAATTGATAGACTCTGAATCAAGTTCAGAGTGACGACTATCGTCATTCTGAGCGGAGCGAAGAATCTTTTCCCTCTCCTAATATAGGAGAGGGGTAGGGTGAGGTCTTAAAACTTATCCAGCCATGTGATGTTTTGTCTCCGAACATGATGCCTGCAATACAAACAATAAATTACAAATTGTTACGATACTATTTTAAAAGTTCTTTGTTTAAAGTATGCTTGGCATGTGTATATAAAATACACGATATTAACAAAGGAAGGTAAATATGCCAAAATTTAACTTGATGTCATACATTATGCCACCTGAGGACAAAATGTTTTTTACGTACTTTCAGGATAGTGCAGAAATTTGTCAAAAAACTGCAAGATTGTATGACAAAATTATGCACGATAAATTAACTGATGAATATAAAGAAAAAGCTTTGAAATACAAAAAGAAAGGTAAACTTTCGTATAAAGCCGTTTTAAAACAATTGAATAAAAGTTTTATTACTCCGATTGAAAGAGAAGATATTCAAACAATTGCAGTACAATTAAATAAAATTACTAAAAAAATCGTGAAAGCCTGCTTGAATTTGGAAGTGTATAGATTAAATGATTACACTGAAGAAATGAAAGAACAGGCTTTAACTTTAGTTCAAGCTACTGACAAGCTTGCTGAAATTGTAAAATTGTTCAAAAAAGTTTCTGATGTAGAAAAAATTACAAAATTGAATATCGAAATGAAAGAAATTGAAGCTCATGGGGATGAAATTCATCGTCGTGCTATGGGAAATCTTTTCTCTGGCAGATATGAAGCGCTTGAAGTTATTAAATTAAGAGATATGTATAAAGAAATCGAAAACGCTTTTGATGCTTGTTTCTATGTTACAGATACAATTTTGAATGTTGTTTTGAAACAATCATAATTGCTGTTAGATTTCTCGTTAATCTTTCAAGATTGCGATATTTATATAAAAAGAATTAAGGATAAAAATAAAAATCAATGATAACAATTTTAATATTAATAGCTGTAATAGCTGTAGCACTTGCTTTTGAGTTTATTAACGGATTTCATGATTGTGCAAATG
>CAKUQA010000026.1 GCA_934675225.1 uncultured Candidatus Melainabacteria bacterium
GAATCATAAAATGTTGCTTGAGCACAATCATCACTTGATACTGATGAACCTGTTTTCCATGTATATACAAATGTAGCATCGTCTGTAACTAATTTGTTTTCACTCAAGTTACCTTTTTTTACGAAATATTTATCAGAACCGTCAAGGTCAGTTTTTGATACGCCGTTTACGTAATCAGCATAGTAAGTTAAAAATGCTTTTGCAATATTGTTCAAGTTTATACCGACAGTACCTTCATCATAACCATCATCATGACAACCTTTTTGAGATGTACTTGATGTTGTAAAACCGATATAATCTTTACTTTTTAATACTGTATTTTTATCGTATCTGTCTTTAGATGCAATATCTGTACCAACTCCATTAATGAAGCCTTGAACAGTGTCTTTATGGTCTTTCCAACTTGTGTTTTCGTCTAAGTTTTTACCATCATTTTCTTCTGCTTTGTCATACCATTTAGTGGTATATTCATTCATTTTTGTGGCATCACCGGTACCGACCAATAACAAGTTTTGAGTTTGAGTTGTTGCATATTCTATAGCTTGTTTGGTTACTGCATCTCCCAAATCTAAGACAGCTGAAAATTCGTCAGCTAACCAGTCAACAAAACCACCACTATCAGTTAGGTAATGTTGCATAGCTGCAAGACCTAATACCGGGCTCTGTTCACCGTTTATACCTCTGTAGTCAAGGTAATATTGATCATCATCACCTAATAATTGCCCTAAATTTAAATTCCAGCTATTGCTAGAATCAAGTCTTTCATCAACACTTCCTTTTCTAAGGAAAATTTCTCTAGTCTTATTTTTACCTTTTACAGGGTCAAGTTCTTTGGTATAAGCTTTTGTGTTTACAGTGAATGTATCACCTTTAGCTTTGAAATAATCTGCTAATTCTGTTAATTTACCACTTTGTGTAACAATTGCTACAGTTGAGCCACCGCCCATACCAGCAGCTTGGTTATATGGAAGTCCTAAAATTGTATTAGCTGTTTTGGTTGTAATAACACCTTCAGTCCCTAATGCTTCTATAAATTTATTACGCATAGTTTCAGAAGGTAATGTTCCTAAACCTTCTTGCGGAATGCCTGCTGCTTCTGCAGCTGCAGCATATTTGGAATTTAATGTTGCTCTGCCTTGAGGATTTGTAATAAGAACAGGCATGTAATCATTTAATGCAGATGGAGTCATTAAAATTCCATAAGACAATGGATTAGACTCATCGCCTGTACCATAATAATCATAAATTAATTTTGTTTGATCAAGCGAGTTTTGATATTCGTTAGAAAGGTCAGTTAGCTGACGTGATAGAGCCAGTTTCTGATGAGAAAGACGCATAGACTCATATTCACAGTCAGATTTTCTGCCTGTTATCGTCAATAATCTAGCTTGTCCTGCCGCTAATCCCATTGATGATTTCCTTTCTTAGTAACGTTCATATAGAACTACGGCATTTTTAACTAAAAACTTTAAAAACTAATGTCTGTTTGTAACAATTGTTAACATGAAAATGAAATATATATTCATGTATTATTCTCAAAAATAAGTGTATAAAAGTCTATATTAAAAAATGTAAAATTGCTACTTTTGTAATACTTTTGATTGATGAGTTTTTTGTAAAAAGTGGTATAATATATATAGAAAGGTGAATTGAATATAAGAAATTAAATAATTAGTTTCGCTGCGGGTGCGGAATTGTAATCAGCCGGTAATTATTTTGTTATATATACAAAATAGTAGAAAGGCAGAAAGAAAATGAGCAACTTACAATTTCAAAACGATTTAGACCGATTGACGGAAGTTTTACCGGAAAAGGTAAAAAAGCACATCTCTTATGAAAAAATGGAAGATGTAATTGAAATTGTCTTAGATATCGGCAGAACCCCTGAAATTCGTCATGCTGGAGGCAAAATAGAGTATTTGGGAGAAGAATTCGTTACAGAGGACGACATTAACTATATAACAAGTCGTATTCAAGAATTTACTTCCGATAACCGTTCAGGTATACCAGGAACTCTCCACAGAATTAGTGCTATAAGAAACAGACAAGGAAAAGTTATTGGTTTAACCTGTCGTATTGGGCGTGTAGTTACAGGAACAATTGCTTGTATAAAAGACATTTGTATGATGAATAAAAGTATCTTATTCTTAGGTCGCCCAGGGGTTGGTAAAACAACTAAATTAAGAGAAATATCTCGTTTAGTTGCTGATGAACTCGGAAAACGTGTTGTAATTGTAGATACATCAAATGAAATTGCAGGTGATGGTGATACGCCGCATCCGGCTATCGGGCATGCGCGTCGTATGCAAGTTACACAACCTGAATTCCAAAAAGATATAATGATTGAGGCGGTTGAAAATCACACTCCGGAAGTTATTGTAGTTGACGAGATTGGTACGGAAGCAGAAGCTCAGGCAGCACGTACAATCGCAGAACGTGGAGTTATGTTGATTGCAACCGCCCACGGTAATAGTTTAGAAAACCTTATTAAAAACCCTACATTATCGGATTTGGTCGGAGGTATTCAATCCGTAACATTAGGGGATGATGAGGCTAAACGTCGAGCTTCTCAAAAAACAGTCTTGGAAAGAGAAAAACAACCTACATTTGATGTTGTTATCGAAATTTTGGATAGAAATACTCTTGCAGTTTACAAAGACACAGCAGAAGCCGTTGATTACATCTTAAGAGGTTGGCCAATCAGACCGGAGATTAGGAAAGTTGACAAATCTTATGAAGGCGAACTCCCTCCTCAAACTCAAAACAAAGTAGAACCAACAATTTCGGATATCCCAAAAGAGATAAATAAATTAGAACAAAAAATTCAACCGGAGCATAATACTGATAGCTTGAAATTCTCTTTCTCCAGACAAAAATATGTGGATGAGGTTAAAGGTTTTAAGAAAATTTATCTTTATGCGGTTTCAAGAACGATTGTTGAAAAAGTTATCGAACGCTTGAATTTGAACGCCGAAATTACTCGTAATCTTGACGAGGCAGATATTGTTATTGCGCATAAAAACTTTATAAAAGGTGGCGCAAAAGTTTTAAGTACTGCAAATGATTACAGATTACAGATATTTTATGTAAAAACTAATTCTATGGCACAAATTCAAAAGGTTTTAAAAGAAGCTTTGCAAATAACAGAAGCTTCAGAAACACTTTGTGGGTATTATGATGATGCCGAAAGAGCTTTAGATGAAGCAAAAGCAGCTATAAATAAAATTCTTGCCGGTGCTGAACATGTAGAATTACAACCGCAAAATCAACATATTAGAAAATTGCAACATGAACTTGTTGAACAACATAATATGTCTAGCAAATCAGTTGGCGAAGGCAATAATCGTCATTTGAGAATTGTTGGCGGAAAAGATTTCCATAGTTAATTGGTTTAAGTTTTCACGAAATATTTTAGCTGAAAGTAGCCATGTAATTTGGAATAATTAAAATTCTAAACAGTTAAAAATTTATGAATTTTTTTCGTGTTTAGCAAATTCTTTGTCTTGTTTGTTTATTCTATATAAAAAATATGCTGGGGCAAAAATTACAAAAATAACGGCTAAATATTGTGACCAATCCATTATATTTCTCCTTTTTTCATTTTTTCTAAAATTTTAGTTAGTTCTGTGCGTTTTGTAAAATAAGCATTAAAAAATACTATTGCCCATATAAATCCTGCAATAATATAAAAATATATTAATAGTGTTTTTTCTCTATAATACTAAAACCAATAACTCCACCACCCATAATGAAGATTGCTCCCCCAGATATGGTTCATTTCATTTCTTAAGCAATTGGCTTTTTCTTTTAAATAAATTTCATCCATAAAAAAATTATAGCATTTTTTTTGATTAGCGCAATAAATAAAGCAGATGAGATTATTTTTTCTCATCTGCTTTTTAATTTTGTACCAACCCCTAAAGGTCGGGTTAAGCGGCACGCTTCTTATGAAGTCGTTAGCTTTTTAATTTGTACCAACCCCTGAAGGTTGGGTTAAGCGGCACGCTTTCTACGAAGTCGTTAGCTTTTTAATTTTGTCCCAACTCCTAAAGGTTGGGTTAAGCGGCACGCTTATTTGCAACCAAGTGGAAGTGAGATGTCTTTAGATTGCTTGAACTCAATTACTGCTTGAGCTGCAGCAAGACGAGCTTGTGGAACTCTGAAAGGAGAGCAAGATACATAGTTCAAGCCAATTCTATGACAGAATTTAACTGATGCAGGATCACCACCGTGTTCTCCACAAATTCCTCGTTTTAGGTGAGGACGAACTTTTAGAGCTTTTTCAAGAGCTATTTTCATTAATTGTCCGACACCTTCTTGGTCAAGTGTAGAGAATGGGTTTGCCGGAAGGATTTTTTGTTCTACATAATTTTGTAAAAATTTTCCTTCTGCATCGTCTCTAGAGTATCCGAAGGTCATTTGAGTCAAGTCATTTGTTCCGAATGAGAAAAATTCTGCATATTCTGCAATTTGGTCAGCAGTTAGTGCTGCACGAGGAATTTCAATCATTGTTCCAAACATATAATCAACTCTAACTCCTTTTTCGTCCATAACTTCGTTTGCAACACGTTCAAGTACGCCTTTTACTGTTTTAAGCTCGTTTACGTGTCCAACAAGTGGAATCATGACTTCCGGTTTAACATCTAAGCCTTCTTTTTTCAGGTCGCAAGCTGCATAGAATATTGCACGAACTTGCATTTCGTTAATTTCAGGATAAGTTAAACCAAGACGGCAACCTCTTAAGCCCATCATAGGGTTAGATTCAGACATCGCTTCAACTATGTTTAGTAGTTTTTCGTCCTCTTTGTAGTCCTCGCCTTTAGCTTTTTTTGTTGCAACTTTGGCGATTAATTCTTCTTTATCAGGTAAGAATTCGTGTAGAGGTGGATCAAGCAGTCTGATTGTCATTGATTTTTCACCAAGAGCTTTGAACATAGCGTAAAAATCGCTGTATTGCATTGGTAATAAGTGTTCAAGGGCTTCTTTTCTAGCTTCAGGAGTTCCGGCAATAATCATTTTTTGAACCCAAGGAAGTCTTTCAGGATCCATAAACATGTGTTCTGTTCTGCAAAGTCCAACACCTTCTGCTCCTAATTCTAGGGCTTTTGCAACATCTGCCGGAGTGTCAGCATTTGCTCTAACTCCAAGAAGTTTTATTTCGTCAACCCAAGTAAACAATTTTTTGAAATTGTCATCCATAGTTGGAGGAACTAGATGTATTGCGCCTTCCATAACTTCTCCGGTGCCGCCATCAAGTGATATAATATCGTTTTTGTGATAAACAGTTCCATCACCTGCTGTTAATGTTTCGTTTTTAAGGTCAATAGAAAGATCTTCACAACCTGCAACACAAGGTTTTCCCATACCTTTTGCAACAACTGCTGCGTGAGAAGTCATTCCGCCACGAAGTGTTAAAACACCTTGAGATTCAATCATACCGTGAATATCATCAGGACAAGTTTCTATTCTGACTAAAATTATTTTTTCTCCTGCTTTACCGCGTGTTGCAGCTTCTTCTGTATCAAATACAATTTTACCTACTGCAGCTCCAGGGGAAGCAGCAAGACCTTGAGCAATTTTATGAGCTTCTTTTTTAGCTTTTGTGTCAAAGTCAGGTAGTAATACTTGATAAAGTTGATTTGCGTCAACAAGTTCTACTGCTCTTTCTTTGTTGATAATGCCTTCTTCACACATTTCAACTGCAATTCTAACGGAAGCTTTTGCGGTTCTTTTCCCGTTACGAGTTTGCAAAATCCACAATTTACCTCTTTCTATTGTAAATTCCATATCTTGAACATCTTTATAACCTTTTTCAAGTTTTTTAGCTATATCAACATATTGTTTGTATAGTTCAGGCATTTCATGTTCTAGTTCTGCAATCGGTTTTGGAGTTCTTATACCAGCAACAACATCTTCGCCTTGAGCATTTGTCAAATATTCACCATAGAATTTGTTTTCACCGGTAGAAGGGTTTCTTGTGAATGAAACACCTGTAGCACAATCATCGCCCATGTTTCCAAATACCATTGTTTGAACGTTTACGGCTGTTCCGTAATTGTGGTCGATTTTGTAGTGTTCTCTATATGCAACTGCACGTGGAATGTTCCAAGAACGGAAAACAGCTTCAATAGATTCTTCCAGTTGAATATATGGATCTTGAGGAAATTCTTTACCTGTTTCTTTTTTAATTAATTCTTTATAAGGTTCAATTAAAGATTTCCAGTCATCGGCAGTTAGGTCAGTGTCTGACTTGTAGCCTTTTTCTTCTTTGATTTTGTCTAGGTAATCTTCAAATTTTTGTCTGTCAATTTCCCAAGCAACAGAGCCAAACATTGTTAAAAATCTTCTGTAAGAGTCATAACAAAATCTCGGATTTTTAGTTAGTTTAATCATTCCTTCTACAGTTTGATCGTTCAAGCCAAGGTTTAGAATTGTTTCCATCATACCAGGCATTGAAAGTCTTGCTCCGGAGCGAACAGAAACTAAAAGTGGATTTTCTGCATCACCAAACTTTTTACCGGCTTGTTTTTCTACTGTGTGAAGTGCTTCTTTTACTTCATCCATAAGACCGGCAGGCATTTTGTTGCCATGGTTAATATAATCCATACAGGTTCCTGTTGTAATTGTTAAACCTGGAGGAACAGGTAGTCCTAAATTTGTCATTTCTGCAAGGTTTGCACCTTTGCCACCCAAAAGGTCGCGCATGTCTGCATTACCTTCTTTGAATAACCATACACGTTTTGCGCTCATGTTATGTCTCCTTTCATATTCATATAATAAACACCTCTAATGAATTTACTATATCACAAAATATAAAAATAGTACTTATAAATTTGAGAAATTTATTATAAAATTTTTCGCTAAAAATCAACCTTCTTTTTTTATTTGAAGGTTGAAATATATTTATAAAAATTTATTTTTTTTATACAGGACTTTTAAAATAGTCACAAATTAATGTTTTTTTACGTGGCACAAGATTAATTATTCTTTGCATAAATGTATTTTTTTGAGAGTTTTCTAATTCCTTTTTTAGGATAGCTTTTTCTAAAACGACTTTGTTATACAAATCAGAGCATACTGAACTTTTGTCAACATGCTCTTGTAATTTTGCCAGTTGAATTTCTTTTTCTCTAATAGATTTGATTAGTTCTTTTTTCACTTTGTAAAGACCTCTTGAACTGTACTCTATTAGGATAAGCCTAATTCAAAATTTTTAAATCAGCTTTTTAGTTGATTTAAACTTTTACTGTTAATAAATCATATTTATAACCGATTTTTAATGCTTCAATATTTAGAGGCAATAAATTTTTTCTATGAGGTGGAATTACATTATCCAAAGCTTTGTTTAGAGTTTCTAAAGATGTTAATTTACTAACTTTTGCAACAATTCCCAAAGCAAGAATATTTGCCATTCTTACGTTCCCGATTTTTTCGTCAGCAAGTTTTGTAATTGGAACAAATACATAATTAATATCTGTTCTTGGTTTATTTTCTTGTACAAGTGTTGAATTTGCAATCATCCAACCACCTTTTTTGATTTTAGGTAAAAATCTGTCAAAAGAAGCTTGATTTAGTGCAACAATAAAATCTGCGTCCGGTTTGTTAACTTCACTAACATCTTCATCACTTGTAACTATTTCACAGTTAACAGTTCCACCACGCATTTCTGCTCCATAAGATGGGTACCAAGTTACATTTTTGTTATCAAGCATAAACGCATTTGCAAGAACTTCTCCTGCTAATAACACGCCTTGACCGCCAAATCCTGCAATTATAAAATTATGTTCCATTATTATTTCCTTTTTATGTTGAGTGAAAGCTGAAACAGTATTTTCACTTCTCACCTTTCACTTTTCACTTATTCTTCCGTTACATCCTTATAAATTCCCGGTTTAAAAATAGGCATCATTTCATTTTTAACTCTTTCATGAGCCTTTTCCGGAGACATTTTCCAATTTGTTGGACAAGTTGAAAGTATTTCCACAAACCCAAATCCTAAGCCTTTTAATTGAACTTCAAAAGCTTTTTTGATTGCCTGTTTAGCTTTTCTAATATTCGCTACAGTGTCAAGAGAAACTCTTGCAGAAAAAGCTGTACCATCACATAAAGCGATATGTTCGGCAATTTTTATCGGGTATCCGTAATATTCAATATTTCTTCCTGTAGGAGAAGTTGTTGTTTTCTGTCCCACAAGTGTTGTAGGTCCAAGCTGACCGCCTGTCATTCCATAAGTTGTATTATTTATACAAAACGCAGTAATATTTTCACCTCTCAAGGCAGCATGCATGCTTTCCGCTAAACCAATAGATGCGAAGTCTCCATCTCCTTGGTACGTAAAAACAACTTTGTCCGGTCTGGCTCTTTTAATGCCTGTTGCTTCTGCAAGAGCTCTGCCGTGAGGAGCTTCAAGTGCATCTACGTCAATAAAATCATAGATTGTTACCGAGCAACCGATTGAAGCTGCAAGAATAGCGTTTTCTTTTAGTCCCAACTCGTCAAGAACTTCTGCAACCAACCTTACGGCAACGCCGTGGTCACATCCGGGGCAGAAAGAATATTTTACATCGCCTTTTAGCGAATCCGGTAATTTAAAAACTTGTGTTGCCATTATATTAATTCCTCGATTCTTTTTACAATTTCGTCTGCTGATGGAGGAGCTCCAACCCCTTTGTTAACAAGGTCTACAGGGCATGCTCCATTAACAGCAAGTCTTACATCGTTAACCATTTGTCCCATATTAACTTCTACGGTTACAAAACGTTTAGCTGTTTGGGAGAGTTCTGCAAGTCTCTTTGATGGGAATGGGAATAGTGTAATCGGTCTAAGGATACCTGCTTTAATTCCCTTTTCTCGTAGTTTTTTCATAGCGGTTTTTACGTTTCTGGAAGTGCTTCCGAATGAAACAAGAATAATGTCAGCATCTTCTGTATTAATTTCTTCCCATTGAGTCTCATTTTCTTCAATTGTTTTGTATTTTTTGTAAAGTTTATCTAAAAATTCGCATTGTTTATCTGCGAGTGGAGCGTAAGAACGAATTATTCTGGCTTCTCTGTTTTTTGCTCCTGATAGTGCCCATTCGGAAGTATCAACTTCCGGATATGGATATTCATAATACTCAACAGGTTCCATCATTTGCCCCAAAAGTCCATCTGCTAAAAGCACGGTTGGGTTTCTATATTTTTGAGCAAGATAGAATGCTTTATAAGTTAAATCAACGCACTCTTGTACGGTTGAAGGAGCTAATACGATGAGTTTGTAATCACCGTTTCCGCCACCTTTTGTTGCTTGAAAATAATCACCTTGTGAAGGGTAAATATTTCCTAGTCCTGGGCCACCTCTCATTACGCTGACCAATACAACAGGAAGCTCGTCTGCTGTTGCATAAGACAAACCCTCTTGCATTAAAGAAACTGCACAAGAAGAAGAAGAAGTCATCGCTTTAACTCCTGTTGA
>CAKUQA010000027.1 GCA_934675225.1 uncultured Candidatus Melainabacteria bacterium
CTTTAATCTCATTTTCTGTACTTGTTGTGGTTTGCGTTTGCTTTGCAGTTACAGATTTAATATTTCTAACACTACTACTCTTTGTTGATGTGCTACTTTTCAATATATTCTGACTAGCACTATTGTTATGTAGCCAATCAAGCATATCAGTAGTAATTTGTGTTGGTGTTGGTTGGTCGTACTTCGCATGCTTAACAACATTGGTTGCAACTTCATTTTCAACTGATATATTTGGAGTTACATGTTGTTGCAGATATTTAGCTTTTCTTGCTGCTTTTGCTCCAACGCTTCTTGCAATATCTAATCCTGTTACTGCCCAATTCCCCATATAAATTCCCCTTAATATTATTTCTAGCTATATAAAGTCTTTCATTATTGAGAAATTGACTGATTGTAACAATCATCAAGTAGATTGTTACAATTTAATCATATCATGTCAGCACAAGCAATATTCAATACCGAGGTAAATTCTCCAGAGATTTTGCACAAAAGGTTAGATGTCTATTTCTATCTGTTTTGTGTTCCGAAATATTTAGTAATTCTTATTGTGTTCAATTCGTACTCACTATGAAGTAAATAATGAGCCAATTGAATACAATTGGGTTCGATGTTTACCCAAAGCTTGCCCCATTTAAAATTATTGGCTCTATGGATTCATTTTTGTGTCTATACTTGGGTTTGACGGGGTTCTAACTTGCTCATTTCTACCTGTATTTTGCTAGGTTTTCTTAACGTCTTGTACCTGTATTTATAAAATTTGAAGTTTATTTAATGGCTTGAAATTTAAACTTATTAAAATTCCTCTTTATTAATATATGTAACAAAAAGTCAATTATTTACAACATAATTACTTTATATAAATACGGGGAATTTTAGGGAATAATGATGATTGCAAGTAAGGTTTTAAAAATTATATTGCCGCATACTTCTTTTATGAGAGGGATAAAAGCTAAACCTCTTAATGAAGTTTTACAAGAAATAACAACATTTTCTAAATCTTCGCATAATATTGGCCAAGATATTAAACTTGCAGGCAAAAAAACCGGATTTGAACAATTTTTTAGACAGAATCATACTCCAGTATTAGAAGATTTAGGTAGAGTTGATAATCAAAAGTGGAACTTATTAGAACAACTATGTTCACGACAAGGATTAAAAACAAAAGATATTGGTGCTATTGCAAGATATGATAATGAAACTGTAAAATTTTTATCTGAATTACCTGATGAAAAATTATTGAAACTAAGAGACTTTTTAAGAATGAAAGATTCTCATTGTGAATACTTACAAGCAGTAAACTCTGATACATTAAAATTTTTATCAGAAATGAAAGATTCGCAATTGAATTTTGTAAAAAAATATATTCAAATAGAAAATCGTGGATATAAAGTATTCAACAACAAACAAATACTCGCACTTTCAGAATTAGGTTGCAACGAAACACAACTGAACAAACTAATCTTTGATGGTGGTTTGTATGGTGAAAGCATTTTGGAAGCTAAAATGGTTAAAAATTTGAATACAGACAAACTCATTCAAGAAATTAACCAAGCAAAAAAAATCTATGGTAAAAAGTTTCATAGCGCTCATATTATGCATAACAGTTACAATCCTGATAATTTTACACTTGCTATTGCTGAAAAAGGAACAGGTAAGGCTTATTTAAAAACTTTTGATAAAGATTTTAAAGTAATTAATCAAGAAGAACTATTTATTGAAAGCATTGAAAATGGGAACTTGGCATTAACACGTGAAAATGTTAAAAGTTTAAAGAAAACACCCGAATTATTAAAAATGCTTGAAAAGGATGAAAATACAATTGTAAAACTAAGAAGAATTTCTCAAAAAGGAAATTTAAATTCTGATGTTACCTTAAAAGCAGGCTATGCAGAAACAACACGAAACCCAAAACTTTTATTTAGCAAATCTCAAGTGTTAAAAGAAGAATTATCATTTGTTAACAAAGATGGAGAAAAAATTGTTGAAACAATGATTCCATCTGAAGTTGAGGGTGTATATAAGATTGTACAAAAGGATCCTAATGGAACTGTAAAAGTTTTAGGTGATGCAAAAATTGATTCTCAAACAGGTGTAAAAACAATTACCAAAAATTTAGAATCTTTAGACGGTACAACAACAAGCAAAGTTATAACAATACAACCAAATGGTAATAAATCCTTAATATACGTTATTAAGGACTCAGATGGAAATGTTTTGATGAATAGACAATTAACTCATACTTTTGTCAGTCCGACAGAAGTAATTTCTAAGGTAAACGGAAACACATACAAAATTAACTATTCTACTGATAAAATTTCTGTACTTAATTCCCAAAATGGTAAAGTTACAGAAATTAATTTAAATGAAATACTTAAAGATTGTACTCCGGAACAAAAACAAGAAATGATGACAGTTTTGAAGCAAATGTCAGGAGAAAATTTGTTACACGTAAATGATAAAGTTAAAAATTTCAAAGTGATAGATAATATTTTGGATTCTAGTGCTTGTTACGTTGGGCATGATATGGGAACAATTGCAACAGGAGGTAATGAATTTGTATCAACACACGAATTGTATCATCTTATCAGTCAAGCCTCAAATGTTAGAAATGCTGAAAATACTATTAATCTTCCAAAATATGTTAGAGAAAAAATATGTACAACTTACCAAAAAGAATTGGATTTGTTTTTAAAACAATTTCCGGAAGCTCAACGAAACCATATTAAATATTTTACAAATCAGTTAACTCCAACCCGCTCAATAGAAGAAACTATTGCGGAGGGTGGTGCTATATTAAATACATATAATAACATTCCTTTATTTTCAATTAGATCAGAATATCTTGAAAGATATTTTCCTAAAACGATTGCTCAAATAGAGCAATCAACAATACATGTAGAACCTCAAAAATTAGAAAAGATTGTTGGTAAACAGTTTTGTGATGCAAGTTTTAAGAACAAAAAATTAAATATTCCTGATTTTATGAATAAAAACAATAAAAAGACTTTGTATGTATAGACTATAATCAGTTTAAAAATTTTAAAAATGATTTTGAAAAACTTTTGCTAAATTTGAGTAACTATTATATAAACGCTATTTTTTATAAATTGCGTATATGTTAATAATTGTGAAGTCAGGAATGGATGATTTGTATTTAGGAGATTTAATTTTATTGTAAAAACTTTGATTTATTTATAAATAATTGTTAATATATACGTATTGTAATAATTTTTATAGGAAATCGCACAATGAATAATAAACAATATTTTTGGTATCTTAGTTTTATAATTGGAGTATTGTACTCCGTTCCTATGTGCATTTTTTTCTTTAGTACAATTTTTATTCAATATAACTCATTTTTTGATGTAATTTTAAGTTTGTTATTTGTTCCGTTATACATCATAGCACTGCTCAGTTTTGGACCAATATTTATGTTCTTTTTTAAACTAATCAGTGGCGATTATGTATACACATTTATTGATGCAAATTTTAATAAAAATTTATTATTTAATTATCCAAAAGCAATTAAGCTTTATCATATTACTTTAGAAAAAATGGGCGAGTTTAGTTCAGCAAACAAGTTTAAAAATTTAATATACAAAGAAAATAAAAAATTCTGTTATTTGAGTTTGGCAATTTCTTATAACAAATTAAGCGATAAGGAAAACAGGGACAAATATCTCGACAAATATTTAGAATTTTTCCCTGAAAATAAAAGGGAAATAAAAAAAGAAAAAATTATAAGAAAATATCACTTTAATAAAGAAGTAAAAAAAATAACTTTCGAAAAACGAGTTATTAAAATTTGCTCCAGAATTTTAGTTGTAACTATTATTCTGTGTCTTGTTATAAGTTTTATTAAACCATCATATCCGGATATTAAATTTATTGCAGAAACTGATGATTTAACTCTTGCAAATGATGTTCAAGAATTTATTGCCGAACACAATATCTCAACAGTAAGAATAAAAGACGGAACTATTTATAAGATTGGTCTTTATAATGTTTCTGAATCAAACGTAAGAATGAAAGCCGTTGAGCTTGCAGATAGTATGTTTGCATCGCAAGATTTTACTATATATTCCGGAGTTCGTTTTAATAAAAACAAAAAACGATATAAGAAAAATTTGAATAGGTCTTATCGTAAAACGATAAATATGCTTAATTCGGTGTCAGATTGCAAGGTTGATATTGATATAAACCCTGCATCAATGTCTATTCCTGATGTTAAAGCAAATGTAATAATTGATGTTTATGAAAATGCTAATCAAAAAGCTATTGAAAAAATAGTTAAAAAACTTTTGGTAAGAGGTATTGCCGGGGTAACAGAAGATAATATAAAAGTTACATTTAACAAAATTGCTGATAATCAAAGTTCTGAAGCCAATTATCCAATATCAACATTAATATATTATGATTTAGCACGAGAATATTATAGAAACGGACTTTTTAATCAAGCTAGAATAATGCTTTTTGAAGCACAAGATAGAGAACCATATTATATGACTTCTATAGTTGCGTTAGAAAAAATACAACAATTAAATAAAGAAATAAAAAAACACCCTAATGATTATAAATTATATATTCAAAGAGGTGATTTAGAAAATATTGATGAGAGTATGTTTATTGATGAAAGTAGCATAACTTCTGATTATTATTCTGCAATAATAGACTATGAAAAAGCTTTAGATTTAAATCCAAATGCTTATGAGGTATTTGAAAAATTGGGGTGGGCTTATGAAAATTGTGGATATCAGAAGGCTCCGGGTTATAAATTAGAAAAAACAGAGTATGAATATACAAAAGCTATTGAAAATTATGAAAAGGCTATAAAATATTGCAAAAATTCTGATTGTGATTATTTGTATCAAAAAATTGCAAATATTTATAGAAAAAACAATAATATACAAAAAGCTGTTGAATATTATTCTATGATTAAGAATTTATATCCAACGTGCTCAAATCATACGATACCAACACCAGATGGATATTATTCAATGCCGGCATTAGAACTTGCCAGATTAAATGCTAAACTTGGAAATTATGATAAATCGTTAGACATTTTAAATAATTCGTTGGATAAATTAGAACAAAAATCTGACAAACAAGAAGCTCAAAATTTAATATTTTTATATAATTGGAAAGCAAAACATTATAAGAAAGCATTTGAAAGTGCAAACAATTGCTCAGCATTTGTTTGCAGATTGTTAAGTTTTAAGTAACAAATGTTTTCTAAGAAAATTGGAAAACTTTTGTTATTATGAATATTATTACAAATTTCTATTCTACAACCAGTTCAGGGTGATTGTTGCGCATAGAAGTACATGTTCTTGAGGTAATATTCATTGGGCTTTTTTCTTCAAATATAAATTTTTTTGTTGCCATTTCGTCCTCAGGTGATAAATTTCTAAGGAAAATTCCTTTATATTTGTTGAAAGCATTCGCTACATAATCACAAAAACCGCCCCAAGGATCTACAATAAATGCTTTTTTAGAAAAAGTGCTTGGTTTGTCTAATTCTGCGTTTTTACCTGCATTTACAATTAGTACATTGTGATCCGCTTTTTCGCTTGCTATTAGAGGTGGTAAAAAAGAATCTTCTTTCGGATAATGAACTCTTAAAGAACCTATTCTGACATCTTTGTACCCGTTTGCTAAAAATGCTCCTCTTGCCATATTGGCAAACTCTGCACAATTCGCGTTCATTTCGTTTTTTACCATTTCTAATGTTTTGTTAATTCGTTTTATGCCTTCAAATTTTGATAGATTTTGTCTTTCGGCATGTAATCTCCAATAGATTGGTTGTACTTTTGCTCTGGTTTTGAGTGGTCGTTTAGTAAATATATCATAATACTTTACTCTTGATGTTGAAAATGCAGGATATTCGTGCATTAAATTCCGCATAACTTTGTCCGCGTTTCTAATTTCGGGATTTCTAGCTGTAAATGTTTGGGGTTGATAATTTGATTGTATATTCATACTGTTTTAAAAAACCGTAAAAATATAAATTGCTAGCTAAAATTAAAAATTTTAAAAATTTATATTTCAGGACCTTTATGATATTTGTACAATGATATAACGTCTTTATCAAATTTTTGATTATTTATAAGTCCGGCTCCAACTTCAGCAACAAACTCCATAGGATGTGTTCCAGAATAACCGGAAACTTTTGCGGCTATTTGTTGTATGTTTTTGTTTTGCAACCATTCTTGTGTTTTGCTTGGGGAGTAAAGTTCTTGTATTAGTTTATCGGAAATATTTTCAAAGTGACAATTATGCATAGCTTCATGATTAAATAAAAAGTTTGGGTATGTAACTAAACAAGTATCAACAGGAGGTGGACAGGTTCCTCCTATACTTTTTAAATATGCTAATTGCTCTTTAGTATTCATTTGCATAACAGCTGAACGAGTTTTAAATAATCCCATTTTTTTTAGTAATTGTTGATTATTACCGTTTTGCATAATTCTTTCTATTGTATATATTGGGGATTTGTTTACTTGATATGTCAGGTTTGCGTAATAATTCATACTTACTCTGTGGAATAAAAACTTATTTTGTAATGACCAGTCTTTATTGTACTCGTTTAAGCGTTTTTCAAATATTTCACTTTTACTGTTTCTTAAGAAATCGAGTATTCTGTATTTGCCGGATTTGTCTTTTGTTATAAGACCCAAATCTATGAATTGTTGTAGGTTTTCATTGATATTTTTATCAATATTTTCAAGATAATCTTTGTTAACACGCAGAGTTCTAGTTTTATAATCATAACATGCAACTCCTTGAAGCTTAGGAATGCCATTAGGGCGAACATGTTCAAATACAATTTTATTATAAAGAGGATATTTCCCTTTAGTTGCTTTTAAGGTATTTAACATTGATTCATGTACCATATTTAAAATAGGTAATTCTTCTTTAGTTATTCCAAAAACAGGAACTCTATTTATTTGTGCTATATATTTTTGTGTAACTGAATCTGTAACTCCAGTTTTTGCAAAACGAGTTTGATTGACAGTTAAAGGAGAAATTGTTTTTGTAGTTCCACTATTGTGTAAATAATCTGGCATATCTGTGGAAACTTGTTTAGAACTGCTTCTTGGAACAGTGGTTTGTATGATATTAGTAGCGGGCTTTTTCTTCGCAATAATTTGTATTTTATTGCTGGTTTTAGAGCCAATTCTTCTCGCAATATTTAAACCTGTTACAGCTAAATTCCCCATATTTCCCCTTTAATAGTGTAATATTTATATAAAGTTGTTTTTTATTTGAAAATTGCCAAATTTTAATATTCTAAAATTCAAATTGTAACATTAAGCAATTTTTTTGTATTAAAATTTTTTATTATATTATGAGGATAGATGAAGTTTTTGCGATAAATAATATTGTGAATAAACAAAAATATGATTCTCCAGATACGGAGTATCAAATTTTTGGAACTAAAAATTTATCGTCTAGGAATAATATTCCTTCATATTTTTCAGAACCAAAATACTTAGAATTAAAAGAGTTGGTTATGAAGTATGATTTAAGCGAAAATTTTATATTGAATTCTGAAAAGTTAAATTTTGCTTCAAAATGTAGGAATAGTTTTATTGAAAAATTTGGTATACTCAAGTCTAGTTCAATGCAGGATCTTGTTCTAAACCCTCTTTCACCTAATTATGATATGGCATTGAATGATAATATTAATAAAATGCGTAAAGAGTGCCGAGAAGAAAGTGATTATTCTAAAAGTCTAAAAATACGCATGAAAGAACGAAAAATTGGTAATTGTACTGATATTGCTCTTGTTACAGCTGATGATATAAATCAAAAACAAGATAAATATAAGGCAAAACTTGTATATGCCAGCATTGTGAATGACGATATGATAAGCAATCATGTTGCGGTTTTTGTTAAAGATAAAAAAGAAAGTAATGGTTTAAATTCAGAGTCAATTATTTTGGATAATTGGCTTGGCGGTGTTTTTAAATATAGTGATTGGTTGAAAATTGTAAAAAAAATCTATAAATCTAACGATGTTAGGACATATATCGAAAATAATCAATAATAAAATTTACTGTTTTAACTAGCAAAAAATTTTTTTAGCGGCCTTCTAATAATAGAAGGAGATAAAAATGCAAGTTTTAAATAATCAATCAAATATAAATTTTAACGGAGCTTTTAGGATTAGTCCTAGTGAAATTAAGGCTAAGGCAGAAATTCCACAATTGTTTCCACAAAGAAAACAAGTTTTTAATGATATTCTTGAAAAAGGTGATGAGTTTATTGTTCTTAAAGATAGCCGAAATTATGATAATAGAGTGCTAGAGTATGCTAAAGAAAATAATGTTTCAAATCTTGAGTATTATCCTGATATAAACACAAAATCAGGCTTGGATGCTGAGCAGCCTGAAGGTTTACTTGCTTTGTTAAAAGATAAGGTTAAAGTAGTTAAAGGTGATTTTGAAGAAATTGCAAATGCAATTATTGAGCGAAAACGTCCACCTCGTAAAGTTAAGCCATCTAAAGTAAGCAAAGAAGTTGTAAAAATTTCTAATGCTTTGAGACTAAATATCGAAAATCCTAAAATTGATTCAAATAAATCTTTTACTAGAATTCGTGATGAACATAAGATGCGCACAATAGAGGTTATTGCTCCAAATAGTGCAACAAGTTATGTTCGAGTTACTCCTGACTCATTGAATGAAGAATCTGTAAAATGTATTCTTAATGGTAAAGGGCAGGTTGTAAAAACATTTGAAACTCCGAATGAAATACACAAATTCAACTTAATGTTTGCTAAATTGAAAAAAGAGAATGTTAATACTCTTGTGAATAAGTAATATTAAGATTCTTTCAAATGTTTAACATGTTTGTAGATATACAGAACTCCAAGTATTCCAAAAATTAGTATAATTGCGACGTCAAATTTGTGCCAAATATGCTTAAAAGCTTCCATATTTTGTCCCATTTTAACGCCAACATAAACTAATACATAACTCCAAACAAGGGAGCCTAAAAAAGTAAGAGTAAAGAATACGCGTTTTTTGGCGCGAAGAATTCCTGCTGGAAGTGAAATAAATGTTCGAACTACGGGAAGCATTCTGCATAAGAAAAATGCCCAATCTCCGTATTTTTCAACCCATTTGTCTGCTTCGTCTAGATCTTTATG
>CAKUQA010000028.1 GCA_934675225.1 uncultured Candidatus Melainabacteria bacterium
AGAAGTTACCAAAAGCTCTAAACATATTAAAATTTAGACATTCTTATAAATTTAAACTGTTGCAAAAGAGTTCCGGTTTATGTTATCATTTTCTCTATGGAAAAGAAAATTAAAATCGGACTTATCGGATTGGGCACTGTAGGCTCAGGAGTATTTAAAACACTTAAGAATTTTAAAAATATTGAGGTTGTTGCAATTGCAGTTCGCAATATTAACAAAAAACGTGATATTGAAGGACTAGATAATTCAATTATCACGGATGATGCATACAAAATAGTTAATAATCCGGAAATTGATATTGTTGCAGAACTTGTTGGTGGATTGAATCCGGCATTTGACTTAATTACAACAGCTCTAAAAAACGGAAAACATATTGTTACTGCAAATAAAGAACTTCTTGCAAAACGCGGAGAAGAACTTTTCAAAGTTGCAGAAGAAAATAATAGAGTAATTCTATATGAAGCTGCAATTGCAGGCGGAATTCCTATTATTATGCCGATAAAGACTATTCTTGCAGGTAATAAAATTAACCGTATAGAAGCTATAGTTAATGGTACAACAAATTACATTTTGACAAAAATGGATGTACAAGGTGCATCTTATGAAGATGTACTAAAAGAGGCTCAACAACTTGGTTATGCAGAAGCTGACCCAACAGGTGACGTTGATGGATTTGATGCTGCATATAAAATAGCAACTCTTGCTTCAATAACATTCAAACAACGTATAAAAATTGAAAACGTTTATAGAGAAGGTATTACAAAAATCAGAGCACAAGACATGCATGCTGCAAATGATTTAGGATATAAAATTAAATTAATTGCTTCTGCATATATGGATGAAGAAGGTCAAGCAGATGTTAGAGTTCATCCTATGCTTGTTTCCAAAAAATCAACTCTTGCGCACATTGATTATGTAACCAATGCAGTATCTCTAAGTGGTCATCCTGTTGGAAATATCACTCTTTCAGGTCCAGGAGCAGGAGAATTTCCTACAGCAAGTTCTGTTGTTGGTGACATTTTAGCAATTGCTGCAGAAATTGGAAAATCTGATTATATTCTCCCAATGATGAGATGTAAACATTCTGAAAATGCAAAAATGAAAAATATTGCGGATACAATAAACAAGTATTATATTTCAATAAATGCCAAAAACAATAAAGGTGTAATCGGAAAAATTGGAACGATTTGTGCAGAAAACGATATAAGCCTTGCTAGTATTGTTCAACGTTGTGTATCTGATGATAACACAGCAGATATTACCGTAATTACCGAACTTGTTCAAGAGAAAAATATGCAAAATGCAATAAAACTTATTGAACAAGACGGAAACAAAGTCAATAGCTTAATTCGAGTTCAGGTGTAAATTTTCGAAGGGTTGAAAAATTCACTAACATAAGTTATAATAAAAATATCGGGGCGGTAGCTCCAACTACCGTAACCTGTTTAAGAAATCGAAGTGACGTCTATCTGTTGGGATAGGCGTTACTTTTTTATTATGTATAAAATCAAAAATAATATTATTAATGTTAAATTGATATTTTCCATAATTGACCTCCTTTCATTAGAGCAATCGACTGAAATCGAAGTATAATGTTGTGCCGGTGCTCTTGTGAAAATACAGGTTAGCCCCTTGATATTTTAATTTTCAATGTTCTCGTGTAATAATAATACCGAAACAAGCAAAATGCAATATTATTAATATTTTAAAACTTTGTCAAAAACTGGTTGTCTGTGTTATTATTAATCAAAAGAATAAGGGGAAAAATTATGTACTATCAAGGATTAATTAATACATTTAGAGAATATTTACCGGTATCGGATAAAACTCCGGTTGTAACACTTAATGAAGGAAACACTCCTTTGATTAAAGCAGATAATTTAGCAAAAAAGATTGGAATTGATGCTGAAATTTATCTAAAATATGAAGGTTGCAACCCTACAGGCAGTTTTAAAGACCGTGGAATGACCATGGCTGTTTCTAAAGCAAAAGAAGCAGGTTCTGATGCTATTATCTGTGCTTCAACAGGAAACACTTCCGCATCAGCTGCAGCTTATGGTGCAAGAGCAGGCATGAAAACTTTTGTATTAATTCCTGATGGCTATATTGCTCTAGGTAAACTTTCACAAGCTATGATGTATGGAGCAGAAATTATAGCAATCCAAGGAAATTTTGATGAAGCACTGGAAATGGTTCGCAAAATTTCTGATAACTACCCAATAACCCTTGTAAATTCAGTTAACCCATATAGAATTGAAGGACAAAAAACCGGAGCATTTGAAATATGTAATGCTTTAGGACAAGCTCCTGATTATCATTTTATTCCGGTTGGAAATGCCGGCAATATAACTGCATATTGGAAAGGTTATACAGAATGGCATAAATTAGGTAAAATCAAAAACTTACCTAAAATGATGGGCTTTGAAGCAGAAGGAGCAGCTGCTATTGTTAAAGGTGAAAGAATTTATAAACCTGAAACACTTGCAACTGCAATTCGTATCGGAAACCCAGCAAGTTGGCAAAAAGCAGAAGCCGCAAGAGACGAAAGTAACGGTATGATTAATTTTGTTACTGATGAAGAAATTGTAAAAGCATATAAATTAATTGCCTCAACTGAAGGAGTATTTGCTGAACCGGCAAGTGCTGCATCTGTGGCAGGATTAATAAAAGTAAAAGACCAAGTTAAATCAGGTTCCAAAATTGTTTGTATTTTGACAGGAAACGGCTTGAAAGACCCTGATAATGCTATTGAACATTCAAATGCAGGAGTTAAAAAAGCAGCTGCAAATATGAACGAAATTTTAAAAGTAATGGGTGTTTAGTTTATCGCTTGCCTCCAATAAAAATAAAGGCAAGCTAAACTAATACAATAGAGTTTTTATCAGCTTTTTTTGAAGAAAGATAGACAATATCTTTAAGTTTGTTATGCTATAATATTCGTACAAAAAGTTGTAGGTACATTATGATTACTGATATGACAAAAGGAAGCCCCATAAGGCATATATTGCTTTTTTCAGTTCCTCTTTTAATTGGGAATATTTTTCAACAATTATACAATATAGCTGACTTAGTTATTGTTGGCAGAACACTTGGGGTAGATGCTTTTGCTGCAGTCGGAGCTGTTGCACCACTATTCTTTTTAGTTACTTTTGTAATAATAGGCTTAACCGGCGGCTTTGCTGTTATTACCGGACAAAGATACGGAGCAAAAGATTTTGATGGAGTGAAAAATTCAGTAATTATTTCAACTGTTTTAAGCGTAATAGTGACTCTTGTATTCTCATGTCTTTGTTATTTCTTAATGAATCCTATTTTACATTGGATGAATGTACCGGCAAATATTTATAATAATGCTTATTGGTATGTTCAAATTATTACGATTGGCTTGCTTGCCACAACATTATATAACCTTTTGGCAAGCATAATTCGAGCTTTAGGCGATAGTAAAACTCCATTGTACTTTTTAATGATTGCTTCAGTCATAAATATTATTCTTGCTCTAATTTTTATTCAATGTTTACACATGGGAGTTCCGGGGTCTGCAATTGCCGTAATACTTTCTCAAGGAATTTCTTTTATTCTTTGCTTAATTTTTATCAAATATAAATTTTCCATTTTACACCTGCGCAAAAAAGATTTTGAACTATGTAAATGTAATTTTTGGCAATCTGCCCTGGAACATTTAAGGGTTGGAATTCCAATGGCATTACAATTCTCTATAATCGGTGCAGGAATTCTCATTATACAAAGTGTGTGCAACACATTTGGCTCAAATGTTATCGCTGCATTAACGGCAGCACTGAGGATTGAACAAATTGCAACACTGCCAATGATGTCATTCGGTGTTGCATTGGCAACTTATGTTGCACAAAATTATGGAGCTAAAAAATTCAAAAGAATTCGACTCGGAGTAATAAAAACTTCTACGATAAATATTGTATTAAGCGTACTAATGGCATGTGTAATGCGTTTATGGGGAACTGATATTATAGGAGCATTTATTGGAACAACAACAAGAGACATTATAAATATTGCCCACAAATATCTTTTAATAAGCACCATTTTTTATTTCTTCTTAGGACAAATTTTTATTTACAGAAATGCTTTACAAGGCATGGGAGAAACAATATTTCCAACACTTGCTTGTATCGCAGAACTTGTCATGAGAGCTTTTGCAGCCATTTATTTAGCAATAAAATTTGGTTATATTGGAATATTTTACGCAGGGCCTATTGCTTGGGTAAGCGCTTCTACCGTATTATTTATAGGCTATTTGTATAGCATAAAACATATACTTTATGTTACAAGAAACAAAATACATGAAAAACTTAAAAATAACTGATTATACAAACTTGAATTCTCTTTACAAGCCTATTTAACCCGTGCTAGTATTAGCTTATGCTAGATTTGTATGTAACAGGCACAGACGAAACTTCCGATAAAATTTTTGTAACTGCCGGTTTGGGAGCTACAATGAATTGCCTTGGATACTCTACCGGAGTTTATAAGCCTGTAGCAACAGGCGCAGTTATGCTTAACGGTTTTATGCAATCCCCCGATATTGCATTTATAAAGTATACAGATCCTTATTTAAAAATATATAATTCTTATCTTTTAAAAGCGCAAAATTCTCCATTATTAGCGGCAGCAGCAGAAAACATAATTATAGAAAGAAATAATATCTTAAAAGACTTTCAAAATATACAAGATGTAAATGAATGCTTAATTGTTGATGGAGTTTCAGGACTCGGGTCTCCGTTAAGCAAAAATTTTTTGGAAGAAGATATGATAAAAAGTCTTGATTTACCATTGTTAATGGTTGTTTCTGCGCAAAATTCTTCATTAAATAATATAATACTTTCAATAAATCATGCCAACGAGACCGGAATTAAAATTAGAGGAGCAATTTTAAGTAATTACCCACAAAACTGCGAAGATGTAAACATAAAATTAATGCCACGTATAATAGAAGAATATACAGGAGTAAAAATTCTTGGAATACTTCCTGCTTTTGACAAAAATATAAACCCTAATGATTTAATAAGTGAAATCCTTAATGGAGTGGATATTGAAGGTATATTTCAAGTCAGGATTGCTAAACTTCAAATGTAACAAAACCGTAATAATATATACTTTTTATATAAAAATTAGTCAATTTTTTATTTACAAACTTTTTTATTAAAATAGAGGTATAATAATTTTATGGACAAAAAAGAATTTATTGTAATTGAAAATAAGACCAAATCGGATGAAAAAACAATTGAAAAAAAGGTTTCTCATCAAACAAATCCTATTGCTAAAAAATTTCTCGAATTCCATAAAGAAAACCTTGGCAAATTTAACGTGAAAGACTTATTTAGAAAATAAATTCTTCTATATTTTTGATAATGCTTTACTTAAACTCTTTTTTTTACTACCATAACCGGTATGTATCAAATTAAAAATCAAATTTACTTGGACATGACCAAAAATCAGAAATCTGCTCTGTGTAATTTTTTGCGTGCCTTAGTAAAAAAATCACCGGAACTTTCTGTAGAAGATGTTTTGAACAAATTTTTAGAAGATGAAAAATATTATTTTGAAATAAACAATCCACACTTCGAATTTTTACAAGATTATCTTGATGATGAAAAATTTTTACAAGATACAAAACTTTTGTTAAAAGAATGTCGAAAATATTATGACTACAAAAAAAAACAAGAACCGATAATTCAAGCACAAAAGGAGTATGAAAAGAAAAAACGCGCTTTTTTACGAGAAGTAAAAATGTCAAAAGAAACACCAACTAAAAAACAATTGTACTACTATGACAGATTATGCAAAAAATACAATTTAGAAAAACAGGAACTAACCTCAAAACTACAAGCACGAGACGAAATAGACAGGATTATAAATGAATATTCAAGAGATTTTGAAAATATTGACTGATAGCGGAATTGAACTAAATGAAGCAAGTATAGAAGTAAAAATGCTTTTAGAACATTTTGCAAATTATGGTGCAAAAGATATTATTATGGGAAACAAGCTGACACAAGAAAAATTAAAACTTGTAAAAGAAAAGGCAGAAATTCGTGCAAAGACACATCAGCCAATTCAACATATAATCGGATTTGCAAATTTTATGGGCGAAACGTTTATCGTAAACCCTTCTGTACTCATTCCCAGAGATGAAACAGAACTTCTTGTAAGAAAAGCTATAGAAATAATCAATCAAAATAAATTTAAAATGGCCCTTGATGTAGGAACAGGCTCAGGATGTATTGCTTGTATGGTTGCAAAGTATACTGATTGTCAAATAATCGGACTTGATATATCTTCCGATGCTTTGAATACAGCACTTGACAACGCTTCAAGATTAAATCTTTTTAATAAAGCAATTTTTAGAAAATCAGATATTTTTTCTAACGTTAAATCAGGAGAAAGCTTTGATATCATTATTTCAAATCCACCTTATATTCCTCCATCAGAAAAAGAAAAAATTCAAACAGAAGTCAAATTTGATCCGGAATTAGCTCTTTATACGAAAGACGAAAAAGGATTAGAATTCTATGAAAAAATTACGGCTAATGCCCCAAAAATACTCAATAACGGTGGATACCTGCTATTTGAACTTGGAATAAATCAGTCAACATTTGTAAAACAAATAATGGAACAAAATGGTTTTTCAAATATTGAAATTATAAAAGACCTTGCCGGCATTGACAGAGTAATTCTCGGGAAAAGAGGTTAATACAAAAGTTTTTTAATAAGAATTCCATATATATTATGCTTTCTTTTCCCCTTTTAATAAAAACATAAAAGGTATCAATACAAAACAACAAATTGCAAAAACTTTGAATGTTGTCATATACGCACATAAAACTGATTGTTGTATTAATTGATTATAAAGCAATTTAGCTGCCATGTATGTTGAATTTAGCATATCTCCGGCTTGGTTTATAAAAGCTCCTGCATACGTACTTAATCTATCTGAAAATTGAGGATTTAATTCTGTTGCATACTTAACAAGTCCGTTTTGGTGAACTTGTGAAAATCTTGAAATCATTGTTGCAACAAGAGAAGTACCTATCGCACCACCAATTGTTTTCAATAAATTTTGAAGTCCTGACGCATTTGTCATTTGGTCGTCTCTAAGCGTAATACAAGATAAAGTTGTAATTGGCATAAATGAAAATACTAAACCAATACCAAATATCATATTAGGAATTGCAATATTCATAGGGTTTATTTGTAAATTCAAACCACCTAACATCCATCCGCCTAAACCAAGGCAGAATAATCCAACAAGCCCATAAGTTCTATATTTAACTCTACCGCCCAATGTTCCGAAGATTAATAAAGCAGTTAAAGAACCTAAACCTCTCGGCATAATAGCAAGTCCACTTAAAAAAGAATCATATCCGAGCATTCCTTGCAACATTTGTGGTAACATCGCCAAAGAACCTAACATTACAGCATTTACCAAAACTAGCATACAAGTTCCGAACAAATAATTAGAATCTTTCAAAACATTAAGCTGTACAATCGGATATTTGTCTCGAATCTGAGAAATAAAGAATAATACGCAACCTGTAACTGCAACCAAACTGAACCAACATACCCATGGTGCATTAAACCAATCTGCATCATTACCTTTATCAAACACTATTTGCAACGGAATTAACCATATACAAAGCCACAAAAAGCCCATTTTATCAAGTTTTATATTTTTCTGTTTAGAAGCATAAGGAGGATCTTCCAAAAATCTTTTTGCCATAGCAATACAAGCAAAACCAACAGGTACATTTATAAAGAAAATGTACGGCCAAGACCAGTTTTCCGTAATATATCCACCCATAACCGGCCCAATAATAGGCGCAATAATTACAACAAGCCCAAAAACAGCCATAGCCCTGTTTCTAGCCTCACCTTTAAAACTTTCCATACAAACAGCTTGAGCCATAGGCATTAGACAACCACCGCCAAAACCCTGTAAAGCCCTTGCAATAACAATCATAACAATAGAATTTGCTATCCCGCACAAAAAGGATGCAATAGTAAATACAAACACACCAAGCATAAAGAAATTTTTTCTACCCATAAGCTTACACAAAAAATCAATCATAGGGATAACAATACTGCTTGCCATCAAGTAACTTGTTAAAACCCAAATAGATTCTTGCGAACTAACGGAAAAAGTTCCTGCAATATGCGGCAAAGCTACGTTTGCGACAGTTTCATCCAATGCATACATAAACGTTGCAATCATTACCGGCATAATTATAAACCATGGGTTGTTCTTAGGAACCCATTCTTGTGTCTGTTCTATTGTTTCTGACATTTTTTGTAAATCCTTTTATATAAAATGAAAGGTAAGACGTGAAAATACCTTTTCGTTCGCTACGCTCAATAATAACTTTTATGCGTTAACACTTATATGAACTTTTCTCTTTTCACGTCTCACTTTTCGCTAAAATACTATTTTACTTTAACTTTTGGTACAACTGACATACCCGGAACGATGTTATATTTGTTTGTATCTATTTTTTCAGTAAATACAATTTTTACAGGAATTCTTTGTACAATTTTTACGAAAGAACCAACTGCATTTTCAGGTGGGAACAAACTTGATTTAGCACCTGATGCCCTTTGAATACTATCAATTTTACCTTTGAATACGTGATCAGGATATGTA
>CAKUQA010000029.1 GCA_934675225.1 uncultured Candidatus Melainabacteria bacterium
ACACCCTTGTGTATTAAATCTTTATAGAGCATTAGAAAAAGAAGGATATAAAGTTGATTATATCGGAGTTAACTCAAATGGAGAACTTGATTTAGCTCAATTAGAAGAAGCTGTTAATGAAGATACTGCTCTTGTATCTGTTATGTACGCAAATAACGAGACCGGTGTAGTTTTCCCAATAAAAAAGATTTCTGAAATTATTAAATCAAAAAATCCTGAAACAAAGTTTTATGTTGATGCCGTTCAAGTTACAGGGAAATTAGCTATTGATGTTCAAGATCTTGGTGTTGATTTAATGGGTATTTCCGGTCACAAATTTCATGCACCGAAAGGAATTGGCGCATTATACGTTAATTCAAAAACATTGATTACTCCACTAATTATCGGGGGACATCAAGAACGTGGGAAACGTGCCGGAACAGAAAATGTTCCATATATTGTCGGAATGGCAAAGGCGGCAGAGCTTGCTATGGATAGTTTGAAATATGAAACTACAGAAATAAAAAGACTTCGTGATAAATTGGAACAAAATATTGTTAAAAACGTATTCAATGCAAGATTGAATGCAGGAATTATCAACAGAGTTCCAAACACTACAAATATTGGTTTTGAATACATTGAGGGCGAATTAATTCTTCTTCACTTGAGTGATTTAGGTATTTGCGCAAGCTCAGGTAGTGCCTGCACTTCCGGTTCACTGGAACCATCTCACGTTTTGAGAGCGATGAATGTTCCGTTTACCGCAGTTCACGGCAGCATCAGATTTTCTTTAAGCAGATTTACTACAGAAAAAGAAATTGATTATGTATGCGAAAAAATGCCTGAAATAATCGAAAAATTAGTAAGAATTTCACCATTCCAAGATGAATTAGAAGCTTTGAGAAAATTGAAACAGTAAAAGTTAGGCAATAGGGCGTTAAGACGATAAGATTTTACAGTCATTCTGAACAAAGCGTTTTATCAACCATGTGACATTTCGGCTTCGCTTCAACATGGTACGATAGCAGTATGAGCAATAACTTGTTAGTGAAATATAAATAATACTTTCTTCTAATAAAAAATAATTCATCATGCCAAAGTCTTACGATTTTTTAACTAAATATAAGAGTTTCTAAATTCATTTATAGATGAATAGTTTTTCATATCATTCACACTTATTCTGTCGTTAAGGAGTGATTATGAAAAAATTTATTCTTATTTTAGGTATATTAATTACTATTTCACCATGTTTTGGCGCAACTCAATATTCTTCAATCTTGGATAATATTGAAAACTCTCTATATGGTTTTACATATACAACATCTGACGACAGTGACAGATTATCCAGAATTGAAGAAAGTGTATACGGACAAAGTAAACCAAACAAACCAATTGCTGATAGAATTAGCAACTTGAAAAAAGATATGGCTGCGGACTTAATAGGCCATGAAATTACTCCTAAAGAAGATACTTTTATGGAAGAACAAGATTCTTATAAAGAAGAAACTCTTGCTCAAGACAAAAGACCACCGGCAGGAGCAAACGTAGATTATCCATCTATAAATGAACTTGAAAAACAAATTTTTAATCAAGAATTTAAAAACAAAGACTTAAACTCAAGACTAGCATCTCTTGAGCAAAAATCGTTAGGTAAAACTTATGACAACGAACCTTTTTCTGCCCGTGTAGAAAGATTACAAGCCAAAATTAAACCAAAATCATTTATGAATAATAGCTTGGCACAATCTTCAAATAACTATTATAATGAAGAAGCCATACCCCTTGATAAAAACTATTCACTTGATGAATATAAACCTCCAGAATTTGATTATGATGCATATAATGCTAAAAATTCAAAACCAACTAACTTGGCGAATGTTGAAAAAGCATTGTTTAAACGAACATTTGCTAATGAAAATATGGATAACAGGTTATCTCGTCTTGAATCAACAATGTTTGGAACAACTTTTTCTACAGATTCAGACTCTGATAGACTAAGACGTATTTCCAGTGCATATAAAGCAACAAAAAGCGCAAGCAAATATGATTCCAACAAATTTACACAAAACATGGCAACTGCTATGCAAATAGGCACATTATTATTAATGATTTTGGCATGCGTGTTGTAAACAATAAAACAATTACGAGGAAAGAAATAGTTATACATACTCTCTCCTCGTAATTAAAGATTTCACCCTTTAGACAAGGGAATTTTATATTTTTGAAAAACTATTTTAATAAATTTTTCAAATTTTTTATACCTTGAACAGCATCTTTCATTTGTTGATTAGCTTCTTCTGCCTGAGTTTTTTGCTCATCCATGTGTTGATTAAAAGCATCTTTTTTCTCTTGAACAGCATCTTTTACAGCTTGTTTTGTTTCTTTAACCTGTTCTTTCATAGTAGTTTTTTGAATTGCGGACATATCACAAGAAGAAAGCCATTTGAAAGATTTTACAGAACTTCTGCTTTCAACACCACCATTGAAAACAACTTTGAAATCTTTATAATTTTTATTTCCTGAAGATAAAGCAGGAAGAGCTGCAATATTTTCGCCTTTTGGATTAGTTGTAAGAGCATTAATTATGTTACCTGTAGCTGCACCAAATTTTGGAATATAAGACGTTAATTTAGTAACTGACAAATCCCCTAACGGCCCAAGAACTGATACAACTTCGGCTGAAAGTCTACCCAAAACGACAACATTAGCTGTTGCATTCAAAAGATTGTAACGACCTTTTATGTAATAAGCCATTGAAGGACCTGACGTTTTAATCGGATTTAATTGCGCCCAACCATTATTAAATGTTAAATTACCTGATATAGATTTAAATTGAGCAGTGTTTTTAATAGCAGGTAATGATTTTACAGAGTTTACAGCTGCTTTAATAATACTATTTTGTTGCAAATTTTGAGCAAATAAGAAATTTTCAAATCGTCCTATATTTCCAAAATTACCATCAGAAATATCGAAAGAAGCTTTTCCTTTCAAATTTTTCATCATTTCGACATCTGTATTTCCATGTAAGTTTACATTTGCATTAAAATTCAATTTTCCGGATAAAGCGTTCTTTAAACCTGCAGCACCTTCTATAGCTTTTTCTGCATCCATGCCGGTTCCTTTTAAATTAACCCCAATTTGCCCATTTGAAATATTATAAGAAACATTTCCACTAACTTTTCCGGAAAAGGCATCACCGGACATATTTTTCAAATAGAAAACATTATTGGTTAAGTTAAAATCAGAAACTAAGTTTTCAGCAATTATTCCTCCTGTTACAAACTTTGTCAAAGTTCCTTTTCCTTTTACAATAGAGCCATTCAAACTAACCTTCATGCCTGACATTGTAAGAGGAACTTCCGGAATACTTATTGAAGGGATAGTCACATTACCTTTTAAAAGAGGATTTGCAGTATTTCCATTCACATCAATATCGCCGGTTGCAACAATTTTAGATTTATTAAATCCAGGAATAACAAATGCTATATTATTTGGAGTTGAAACATTCAAATTAAGTTTTTGCGATTTGTACAAATCACTTATACCTCCTTTTAAGTAGCAAACACCAACACCATTTGCATAAATACCTGTATCGGCAAACTTCAGATTATCTCCATTTAATTTTACACTTCCTTTAATCACACTTGTTTTACCTTTTAGTTGATCAACAGAAAGTACTGAAACATAATTAGACGGATTTGAAGTTAAACTAAATATAACATCTTGTTTTTTAGTATCACCCAAGATATCCACAGACAAAGGTAATTTACCTTTTGCTACAACAAAATTCCTAAAATCTGCCGGAATCATAGCTCGCAAATCAGAACCTAATAAATTCCCTTTGGCATTAATATTAAATTCTAAATTTTTCGACATATAATCTGTAACTTTACCGGTTATGTCTACTCTGGAATTATTTAATAATATATAAGCACTATTTATAACAATATCCTTTTCTCCGAATAGAATTTTCGCAGAAGGTGCAGATATAGTTCCCATCGGATTAATAATTTTAACCCCTGCTACATTGATAAGTCCATTAGCTTTTTTCCCATCAGTTGTTAAATCAATCTTTGAATTATTAACTTTAACTAATGTTTTAGATGGAATATTTTTCAAATTAACATTATCAATACTCAAATTAACCTTCGGAACAATTTTATCTAACTTACCTTTTATAGAAGTATTCATAGATAATGTTCCACTATAAATTTGATTTTCTTTCAACAAAGCCATTTGTCCAGCTGCCAAAAGCAAACCTTTTAACTGTAATTTATCAGCTGTAACCAATAAATCAGCTGTTGCATCTTGAGTAATAGAACCGTTTATTTTTAATGGCTGTCCTAAAACAGATAAGCCTGCTTTTCGAATATTTACCATATTATTTGCGAAATCAATATCTGCATTAATATTATTTATTGCAACATTATAAAGTTTATAAGCAATTGAAGCAGAAGGAATTTTTAAATATCCTGATGATTCAATTGTTTTCAAATTAGACTTGATATTAAAATCAGCATCTATACCTCCGGTTGCAGTCAATGTATCCAAATCATTATAATCAAATGATTGAGCGATACTATCTATCAAATCAAATATACTTTGAAATTTGGCATTGGATTTACAATTCAAATCAATCTTAGGATGTTTGCCTGTCTTAATATTTCCGACTAACTCTGTTAGTTCCTTATCAGCTGTATACAATTTAGTATAAATATTTATACCGTTACCTTTTAACTTTAAATCAACTGAACTGCTAGGCAACTTTTTACCGTCAACAGCAACTCCCAAATTTGAAACATTAATAAAACCAGACATATCAATATCGTCTAAAGTGCCGGTTGTTTTAATATCTCCTTTAACATCCGCTGTTAGCTGATTTTTATAAATTGCTTTAAATATATCTATAAAATTTATATTAAATTCTTGAGCATTATCTTGATTTTCATCATTTGTTGCAAATACCAAATCATTTAAATCAACATTTGGCATAATCTTATTCAACAATTTAAAATCATAATTAAATTGCACTCTATCTTGTAGCATGGCTTTACCATCAATAGCTACTTTAATTTTTTTATTCAAGATAAAATCACTTACTGAAATATTATCTCCATATAACGAATAAGTCTTATCAGTAGGCATATCTATAAATGAAACATTATAATTATGTATAATCACATTAGGCAAATGATTAGATAACTTTAAACCATAAGGGAGAGAAACAACTGTTTGCGAATTTTCTGCATTTTTGTTATCACTTTGTGGAATATAATCTTCTATTAAAAACTTTCCATCTTTTTTTACTTTCAAATTAACATTGATATTGTCTGCACCTACCATATCAACTTCAATACGTTTAGCTAAAATTGGAATTAAAGACATTTTCGCTTGCAAATTATCAACAGTTAAAAACTTTTCACCGTTAGGTAGTGCAAGTTCTACATGTCCTGCTTTTGCACCTACAGTAAGTTTTGGAGTAGATAAAACTTGCATATTTTCAAGTTTTAATTTAAAGCCACAAGATTTTTCAACAATTGATGAAATTTCATCGCTATATGAATTTATTATTCCTGTAAGAAAAAATGGCACAAGTAAAAATATTGCATATAATACTACAATAAAAGACACACAACTAATCAATGTATATTTCAAAAATTTATTCATAATCATATCCCTCTTTGATTAAAATTTTATCACAAGCAATAATTTTATAGAAACTTATTTCTTTTTCCTTTCAGGATAACAATTCCACTTTATTTGCTCATTTTTTCTAAACCAAGTCAACTGACGTTTTGCATAATTTCTGGTATTTTGTTTTAACTTATCTTTTGCTTCTTCAAGAGTCAATTCTCCATCAAGATAAGATAAAATTTCTCGATAACCGATAGTATCAGTAATGTTTGGAATTCTACCATGTTTTTTGATAAGTTTTTGAGTTTCCTCAATTAAACCTTGTTCAACCATTATATCAACACGGCGATTAATTCTATCATATAATTCTTCTCTCGGATAATTCAGACCAATCCACTCTACTTGATATTCTTTTTCTTTTATTCCTCTAGCCAATTGCAGTGGCTTACCTGTTAATTTTATAATTTCAATATAACGGATTAATTTCTTTTTATCATTTCTTTCAAGAGATTTGGCCGCAGACTCATCTAAAACACTTAACATATCAAACAAATCATCATAAGAATAATTAGAAAGCTCTTTTCTTAATTCATAATCAGGCTTTACATCCGGCAAATCATAATTTTCCAATAAAACACGGTAATATAATCCTGTACCACCAACAACAATAGGAGTTTTATTGCGTTTTAAAATATTATTTATACATTCTTTTGCTTCTTTAGCATATAAACCTGCCGAATAATTAAATTCAGGCTCAACAATATCAATCATATAATGCGGAATTCCCTGCATCTCTTTTATAGTAGGTTTAGCAGTTCCGATATCCATCCCCTTATATACCAATCTTGAATCAGCAGAAACAATTTCACCATCAATTTGCTTTGCTAATTCTATAGCATAAGCAGATTTTCCGCTAGCTGTCGCTCCTACTATAGCAATTACTTTATTCATCGGCATCCACATATTTTCTATCAAAATACAAGAATATTAAAACAACCAAATATAATGAGAAATAAAACATTACAATACTTATTATTATATAAGCAACCGGATTTATTACCGCAAAAGTATTTACAAACAATAAAACAAATCCAGTAAACCACAAAATTAAAAACATTCTCACTGTTACAAAAAAGTCTTTAAACAACTTACACAAAGACCTCCACAATGCAGTTAAAGGATTTGTAGAACAACAAATAATTTCAGGTATCCACAACATCAAAAGATACATTATCACAGATGTTATAGACATAAACAATAAACTCCATTTTCCAAAGAAAATAACTTGTTCAACAGATAATTTATCGATAAATGCCGGCATTCCTTGATTTGCTGCAAGTTCAGAATTAATTGCTAATTCTTGCAAATGCTGCATTGAAGCATTATCTAATCCTCCAATTATATTAACTCCTAACCAATAAACCAATGGAGTTGCTATAGCCTGTATAAACAAAAATATAATATACACACCTACAAATGATAAAAAGAATTTTCCTACCCCTTCCGGAAACTTTTTAAACAAGTTCATAGTCGCTCTAGCTCTATCTTTATCCAGCACAAAAACTTTTTTAGATAACTTTACTGCACCTTCAACCATATTAAACCAGCCGGCACAAAAGACTCCAAACATAAATAAAACAGTTATGGAAGCTATCAAAAACTTTGGCATTGAATCAATATTATAACGTGAAAACAAAGAATATAAATCCAAAACCTTTATAAACACAATTAACGGAATAGCTAAAATTATATTATAATTAGTTATCTTTACTGCATCTTTGAATAATTCACGCATAATATATATTTACCTCTGATTTGAAAAAACTACTAAACACTTACAACTATTTTTCAATTTTTTGACTTTTGGCAAGTTTTCGTTTTCGTCTCCTCATCAAATCAACAAAGGCTTCTAATCTGGTCAAATAACCGGCTTTCCCCGTTTGTTCATCCATTATTAAAGGCAAAATAGGAATATCACAATTTTCTCTCATAGCAGGAAAAATATTTTGTGACATAATCTCCGGCATACAAGTAAACGGACTGATGTGAATAATTCCATCAATTCCTCTCTCATCAGCATAAGCTACATCGGATACACATTCCAAAGAATCTCCACCAATATCTCTCATCAAATACGGCTTTGCTAAACGATATGCCCTTTGTAGATGAGTTTCTCCCTCCCTAAAAGCTTTAGGAATAATTGCATCTTTAATAAAACTACTTACTGTTAAGCTCCTTCTAACCTGAACTCCCATTTTGCCAAGCTCTTTAGTTATATTCTGATTAGAAAAAGAATCACAAACCAAATAAATTTCACCGGTTAAATCAACTTTTAAAACTTCTTTATTTGGGTCAATTTTAACTTTTTTCATTTCATCAAAAGCTAATTTTTTCGCACGCTTTAAATCTCTTGAATGTTCAACATCTTTTATATATTGAAGCGCCTTTGTATAATGCTTATCAGCATCTCCTTGAGTAATTTCTCTTGCTCTATAATAAGCTAGATTTTCTTCTAAATCATCAAGTAAAAACATCTTTCTTATTGCAATATTTATAGCTCTTGCAAATAATATCGGATCATTTTTCCCGCTAATTTCTTTTAGAACATTATACATTCCTTTAATACCATCATAAAGAGATAATTCAATATATCTGGCATGGTATCCCATATCAACAAGAGCATTTTCGATGCTATTTCCATACTGTCCCAAACGACAGCACCCAGGAGATGTAATCATGGCTACATAATCAGCACCACCTTCAATAGCTTCTATAAAATTGCCTAAAATTAATTTATAAGGTAAACAAATTGCTTCAGGAGAATGTTTTGTACCTAAAGACAATGTTTTTTTACTTGTATATGGAGGAATAAATGGCTCTACACCAATTTTTTTTAG
>CAKUQA010000030.1 GCA_934675225.1 uncultured Candidatus Melainabacteria bacterium
GTGCAAGAGATGTTGTTGTTGACCCACAGACGGTTATAATTGGTGAAATTGGCTTGTCAGGAGAAATTCACCCTGTTAATAATATTGAAAAAAGGTTAAATGAGGCTGTTATGTCAGGGTTTAAGAAAGCGATTATACCTTATGCAAACAGAATAGAAGATAAAAGAATTGAAATTGTGCCTGTAAAGCGTCTTATGGACGCAATTAGTGCATGTGTATCAGCTCAATAGCTTTTATGTTCTAATAATTTGGGAAGATTAATATTTTTTTATGCTAAAATAAGTTTAAGCGAGGTTTTTATGAAAAACATTTTAGTAACAGGTGGAGCAGGTTTTATTGGTTCACATTTATGTGAAAAACTTTTAGAACAAGGAAATCATATTATTTGTTTGGATAATTTTTTCACAGGTTCTAGAAAAAATGTAGAACACTTATTTGATAATCGAGAGTTTGAATTAATCAGGCATGATATTATAGAACCAATAATTTTAGAAGTTGATGAAATTTATAATTTAGCTTGTCCGGCTAGTCCTGTTCATTATCAATTTAATGCAATAAAAACTGTGAAAACGAATGTTTTGGGTGTTACTAATATGTTAGATTTAGCGGATTCAACAAATGCCAGAATTTTACAGGCTTCTACAAGTGAAGTATATGGAGATCCTATAGTTCATCCTCAAAAAGAAGATTATTGGGGAAATGTAAATCCGATTGGGTTAAGGAGTTGTTACGATGAGGGTAAACGCGTAGCAGAAACATTGATGATGGATTATTCCAGACAACATAATGTTGATATTAGAATTATAAGAATTTTTAATACTTATGGACCACGTATGGCAGAAAATGATGGTAGAGTTGTTTCAAACTTTATTGTCCAAGCATTGAAAAATCAAGATATTACAATTTATGGAGATGGAACTCAAACACGCTCTTTCTGTTATGTTGATGATTTGGTTCGTGGAATGATTTCTTTAATGAATACGGAAGATTTTATAGGGCCGGTAAATGTTGGTAATGATGGTGAATATACAATTTTGGAACTAGCTAAAATGATAATTGAGCTAACAAATTCTAATTCTAAAATTGTTTTCAAACCTTTACCATCAGACGACCCTTGCCAAAGAAAGCCTGATTTGACATTAGCTAGAGAAAAACTAAATTACGAACCAACAGTTCATGTAAGAGATGGACTGTTAAAGACTATTGAGTATTTTGAAAAAACATTAAAATAGTAATAATTACTTGGTATAAAGTTTTTCGTCTCCGGATATTATACTTTTAAAAGCGCTACCGCCGACAATATTCCAAGGATCAGGTCGTACTTTCTCTTTTGTTATAATTACTGAAAAATTGTCTTGTCCGTATTGATTAGGAAGTTTTGCTCCGTTTACATCGAAATGTATAATTGCGCAATATTGAACATGGTTTACAAAAATAGAGCTTTCTCCTTTGTCATTGTAATGAGTTTCATTTCTTGTGTAATCACAATTTGGAATTAGTTCGCTTAAATATAAAATGGCTCCGTCGTTAAGAATAATTTTAGAACCATTTGCAGAATCTACTCTTTGAGTTCCGGTTGAATCATAACTTTTTCCGGAGAAGGCTATATTGTAATAAAAATTACTACATTCTGCTTGTGTTTTGGTTTTACAGTATTGTGCACTATTAAAATATTTTGATAAATTTTCTGTAACTTTTGCATAACCGTCAGAATAGTCAAACAATGCAGAATTATCTCCGATATTACCATTGTCTTGTTGAGCTGCTAAAACGGCATTTTGAATATTGGAGTAAGTTCTTTTCGTTCTTGTAATAAGCTCTTTATTTTTATAATTTTGTATAAGACTTGGAAGTGTTAAAGCAGCTACAACTCCTATAATTCCAAGTGTAATTAATACTTCTGCTAATGTAAAAGCTCTTTCATTTTTTATATTTCTCATAATACTTATTATCGTTTATATTTTGTACTCTATCAACTGTAAGAATACCTGTATTTATTATACCGTTAAGTATCTTGGTATTTATAACCGATTAATATGAAGTTGAAAATGTGTAAAAATCATGACACTCTTTTATGGAGGTTTATATGGCAAGTAAAACAGACAGAATTATTGATTTGACGAGAAATAAAACCAAAAAGACAAGTATTATGCTAAATGAAGAATTGTGGGAGTTATTTAAATCTGCCTGCAAAAAAAATAATACAACTCCTACTGCTAAGGTTGAAAAGTGGATGATTAATTTTGTTGATGAAAATAATTTAATTTAAATTATTTTGTTTTTGCTACGCCATTTGCATCCTTTAAAATGAATGGTCTTACAAAAGCCCAAGTTCCGTATAATGAAGTTAGTAAACCTGCGACCATTGTGCCTTTAAATAATTTAGGATGTTTTTCTTTGTTAACAAGTCCACCTAGTGTTACAAGGGTTGTTCCGGTCATAATTCCTAAGTAGCCTTTAAAGATAGTCCTTGAAACAACAATTGTGTCAGTCATATCTGCAGAGTTTTTTACATGATTGTGAAGATTGTCCAAAAAACTATTCTTTTTGCTGGAGTTGTTCCCGTAAAAGTTTTGACCATAAGTGATGTTTGCTATTTTCATAATGCTTTTCCCTAATCTGGGATATACTCGAATATATCCTGAATTCTACAGTTGAGAGCATAACATAATTTATTTATAGTTTCAAGTTCTATTGTTTTCGTTTTGTTATGGTAAATTTTAAAGACTGCAACATGACTTAAACCTGCAATTCTGGCGGTCTCAGCCATATTCATTCGTCTAATCCCCATCATTTCCGATAATTTATTTTTAATCATAAATAAAGTCTATCATTTTATTTTTATAATTTATTTTATTAAACACTTGAATAATATTATTAATCATGTAATTAATAATATAGTAACTTTGTTTAATATTTGAAAGGAGATAATATGAAAAATTCTGAATTTGGATTTTCGTTGGCTGAAGTTTTGATTACATTAGGAATTATTGGTGTAGTTGCGGCTTTAACTATGCCGAGTTTGATACAAAGTTATAAAGAAAGAGAAACTGTTGCAAGGGTGAAGAAATTCTATTCTATGATAAATCAAGCTTTTTTATTGGCAATAAATGAAAATGGTCCAGTTGATGAATGGGATTTTGCAGAAGTTGACCAAGAAACCGGAATAAATACAAGTAATAAATTTTTTGAGTATCTTAGACCGTATTTAAAAATTGCTAAAGATTGTGGAACTCAGAGTGGATGTATTTCTGATGCTACTTATGTAAGACTGAATGGTGAAGCGCAAATGGCGTATGGTACTAATAAAGTTTATTATAAAGTGATTTTAATTGATGGTAGTTATATGTGGATGCGACAGGTATATGGAACAGGTTTTCACTGTAATGTCTTTGATGGTGGGTATGAAAATTCATGTGGTGGAATGTGGATAGATGTAAATGGCAAACAACCTCCTAATACTATAGGAAAAGATACTTTTGCATTTGCAATATTAAAAGATAGAATTATGCCTTTTAAAGTTAATGATTGTGAACTTGGTAAAGCTGGATGGGGCTGTACGGCATATATTTTATCAAATGGGAATATGAATTATTTGAAAAATAAGTAAGTAGCTAGGGCGAGATATCCTATCCACCCAATATTGAAATTAATAAGCTAGATTCTTTCGGACACCCCCTCAGAATGATTGTAACAATCATATTCTCGCCCCAACGGGGAGAGATAGAATTTGTTAGCAAGCAAAAGCGCGCTTACAAATTCAAGAGAGGGGTATTGTAAAAATCAGCTGGATTGTTTCGCATTCGCTCACAATGACTATTCCTGTAAAATCTTATTGCCTTAACGCCTTATCTGCTCTATTGCCTTTTCAAAAAATAATTAATTATTTCTTAATGTTTCAAAAGAGCATGCCCACTTGATTAGTTTTTTTGTTGATGGTATAAAAGCCATGTGAGAGTTTTACAAAAGAAAGGAAACACTTATGGTAAACGTAGCAATTAACGGATTCGGTAGAATCGGTAGAAACACTCTTAGAGCTGCTATTGCAGAAGGTATTTTTGACAAAATTAATTATGTAGCAATCAATGACCCAGGTCTTAAACCTGAAGATGCTGCTAGAATCTTTAAATATGATTCAGTTATGGGTAAATTTGATGGTACTGTTGAAGCTTATGAAGAAGGTATTATCGTTAACGGTAAAAAAATTAAATTCTTCGCTGAAAAAGATCCAGCTCAATTACCTTGGAAAGATTTAGGTGTTGAAGTTGTTGTTGAATCAACTGGTTTCTTCACAGATGCTGAAAAAGCTAAAGCTCACATCGCTGCTGGTGCTAAAAAAGTTATCATTTCAGCTCCTGCTAAAAACGAAGACAAAACAATCGTTTTGGGCGTTAACGACAACGAATATGATCCAGCTAAACATGATGTAATTTCTATGGCATCTTGTACTACAAACTGCTTAGCTCCTGTAGCTAAAGTTATCAACGAAAAATTTGGTATCGTTAAAGGTTTGATGACAACTGTTCACTCTTACACTGGCGACCAAAGAATCTTGGATGCTGGTCACAAAGACCCTCGTAGAGCTAGAGCTGGTGCTTTAAACATTGTTCCTACAAAAACTGGTGCAGCTAAAGCTGTTGCTCTTGTATTACCTGAATTGAAAGGTAAATTAGATGGTTTCGCTATGAGAGTTCCTACTCCAGACGTATCTCTAGTAGATGTTGTATTCGAAACTGAAAAGAAAGTTACTGTTGAAGAAGTTAACGCTGCTTTGAAAGAAGCTGCTGATGGACACGTATTGTGCTACTCTGATGAACCATTAGTATCAACTGACTACATCGGTACTCACCAATCTTCAACTGTTGACTCATTGTTAACAAGAGTTATGGGCGACAATATGGTTAAAGTTATTTCTTGGTACGATAACGAATGTGGTTATTCTACAAGATTAGCTGAAACTACATTGATGGTTGCTGAAAAATTATAATTGATTTTATAATTTTAAAATAATCGAAAAACAAGTCTGATTTTAGTCAGGCTTGTTTTTTTTTATAAAAAATGTTAGTATTTTTTTATATGGATAGGATGGAAATTATGAAAAAAAATATTATTACTGTTTTAACTTTAATGTTGTTAAGTTTTGGTGTTTCTTGTTATGCAGCCGGATATTTAGGAATGAAATTGCCTCTACCTGGAAGTACTATTGCAGATACCAAAACTCAAGGTAATACATTATGTTATGTGTTTGCTAAAGTTGCAAGACAGTCAAAACATTGTAGAAAGTTAGTAGTTACTAATACAAAAGTTACTGCAGAACCTTCTAATATCAAAACAAATCAATTTGGTAGAAAGATTGGTGGTACTTGGAGTGAAGTTTGGACAGTTAATGCTTGTGGCACAAATGTAGAAGTTCCTATTGATTTTGAATACAAAAGAAACGGTGTAATGTCTACTGTAAAATAAAAATCTTTGGATATTTATTTTTCAAGACTTGATAAGAAATCTTTGTTTGCTTTCAGAGAATTTTCTGTGGCAACAATTGAGTATGTCGGTTTGCCTGCAAATATATAATTTGCAGCATTATAAATATCGTCTACTGTGATTTTGTCTATTTCTTCAAACAATTTGTTTGTTCTATTAATTCCGTAAGGACTTTCCAGTCCATTAAGAATGTTTGAATTCTTACCTTCCGGACTGTGAGTTGAGTTAAGGATACTGTTTTTTAAACTTAATTTTGCGTTATTCAATTCTTCGTCATCAACTTTTTCGGATTTGATTTTTTCTATATGGCGATTAAAACCTTCTATAGATTTTTGTATATTGTCATAGCTTTTTTCACCGGTTTCTGTATTATCTGTTGTTGTGCCGATTTTTAATGTAAATACTCCGATATTGTTGTCTGTTTCAAAGTTTGATTTCACATGATAAGCAAGTTTTTCTTTTTCTCGCAAATCCATGAATAGTCTTGAAGATGGATTTCCTCCTAAAATAGTGTTTAAGAGTGATAAAGTTGCTTTATCTTTTATATTTTGGTTTACTCTGAATTTAAATGCTTCGACAACTTCTGCTTGGTTTTTAAAATCAGTATCTGTTAAAACTTTTGTTGTTTCAATTGGGTTATAAGTATCTTCTATTGTGCTTGGAGAAAAATCTTTTACAGGTTTGAATTCTCCCAAATTCTTAAATAATGTGTTTTTTAATTCGGGCTTTTTATCAAATGGAGCAGATACTGCAATTTCACCTTTTCCATTATTTATAATGTGGTTATATTGAGCTTTTACGTCATCAAGTGTTAAAGAGTCTAAATCTTGAAGAATTTCTTCTTTAGAATAACCTTCAGGCAAACCTTTGTACATTTCTGTATCCAGTTTGTCGTATGCAGATTTTTCAGAAGTTAGTATAATTTCTTTTATTTGATTTTTTGCATGATTAAATTCTTCTGCAGTAAATCTAGGATTTTCAATAACTTCTTTTAGTCCTTCAAGGGCTTTTTGCATATCGTCACTAGCGCAAGATAGTGACATACTTATTGATTTGTTTTCGGCATCACAAGCTGTAGAAATTCCGTTTTTAGCCATGTCGGTATCAAAAGTTTCTTGATTTCTTAGCATTGAACCTTCGTTTAGTATATTGTTTAAAACCAATACGGCAGAAGGTTTTCCTTTATATGTATCGTCTGTAAATATATTAAAGTCAATATTTGCATTATTAGTTTTTGAATTTATGGTTACGGCTCTGTAGTTGTTTTTTAAGCTATATTCTTTAATGTTAGACATATTTATAGCTTCTTTTTTTTCAGAACCGGTGAAAGAAATGTTTTTATAATTTTGATTGATACTTGCAGAAGTTGCTGTTTGTGGATGAATTACTGTTACAGAGGCTTTGTTAACATCAAGATATTTTTTTGCAGTGTTTACTAAATCTTCTGCAGTCATTTCATTTACGATTTTTTCAAAGTTGTTTAAATAGTCTTGATTGTTTTCTAAAATAGTTGTGCCGATTGCATCATTGGTTGAAAATGAATTTTCAAAAATTTTAGAAAAACCTTTGAGCATTTTCTTTTTAATTATTTGCATCTCGTCATTAGTCGGTGGATTGTTTTCAATATTGCCGATTTCGTTAAATATTGCTTTTAAAACTTTTTCGGAATTTTCATCAGAGCATTCGGTTGTAAACATAATTGTTCTACCGTCTTGAGGATTTGTGCTGATTTTTTCTTCTTCAAGCCAACTGGAGGTATTTAAAGGTTTTAATTTTTTATCAATTCTTGATGTTGCAGACATTGAAAGAAGCTTACCTAATGCTTGAGCGTATATTCTATCTTTTGTATTATTTGAAGATGGTCCGTTAAAACCGACTACTACAGTTGAAGCTGTTGCTTTGTCTGAAATCAAATCTTCTCTTACTGTTTTTTGAATAGGAGTAAAATTCTCAAGATGTCGATGTCCGGATGGTTGTTTTTTTGACGAAAAATATTTTGAAACAAGTTTCATTGTTTCTTCCGGTTTTACATCTCCAGAAATTACTGTAATCATATTGGCAGGATAATAATTTTCTTTATAGTAATTTACAACATCTTCTCTAGAAAGATTGTTTATATTGTCTGTAGTGCCACCAATCATATCTGTAGAAGTTGTTTTTATTCCATAAAGATTTTTAATCATTTTGTTTACAGCCAAATTTTCCGGATTTGACGTAATCATATTTATTTCAGAATTTACGATGCCTTTTTCTTTTTCAAGTTTGTCTATCGCAAAAATAGGAGTTTCTAGCATTGAAGCATGAAGTTTAATCTTTGTTTCTAAATCATTTGGGTTTAAAAGATTTGAACTAATATAATAGTTTGTTTCTGCAAAACCTGTGGAAGCGTTTGTTGAAGCACCCATTTTATCTACATTTTTGAAAAAGTCTCCTTTTTCAAGTCCTTCTGAGCCATTAAATAAATTGTGTTCAATATAGTGACTTATTCCGCGAATTTTATCAGGTTCGTTCATAGAACCGGTGTTTACGTAAGTTCTTAAAACAGTTTCACCTTCTTGAGGAACAATAATAACTTTTTGTCCGTTTGCTAGTTTATAGCAATATGCTTTTGTATCATAAGGGAAATTCATTTCTCCTGTTTTTGTATATTGCATAGGAGTTTTTACCGAATAATCCGGTTGTGTATTCGGTACTTCTTTAATCTGCGGATTTGTTTGATTGCTTTCGTTTCCCTTAAAAGCTATTTTTTGCAGTTTTATATTATTATTAACACTATTAATTGAACTAATTCTAAACACATGTATATAAAAACATGAAAATAGTAAAAATTGCCAAATTAATTTTATTGAGGTTAATATTTATTTAAAAATAGTTTGTTCTCTATCAGGGCCGACACTCACAATTGAGATTGGAACTTCTAGCAATTCTTCTAATCTCGCAAGATATTTTTTTGCATTTTCAGGCAATTTATCGTATTCCGTAATTTTTGTAATATCTTGTTTCCAGCCTTTGTGAGTTTCATAAAC
>CAKUQA010000031.1 GCA_934675225.1 uncultured Candidatus Melainabacteria bacterium
GGCATTTTGTTGTTCACTGTTTTTAAAATCCGGAACATGATTTTTCATTTGTTCATCGGGTTTATTCATCATTTGTTTCATTTCAATTTGTGATGGAGTATTTGCTGCAACTTCTTCAAGTTCTGCAAACCTATCTTTTGCATCAAAAAATGCTATAAAAGCTACAACCAATATTGATAAAAAAATCAATGATTTTTTCATTACTATTTCCTTTCTTCTGAAAATATTCTAACGTATTTCTCCAAACTTTTTATCAATCAATCATTTAATTTTAACGACTTGCATAAAGTAACTTAGAATGATAAAATATTTTTGTACTAGAAAAAGAGGAAAGAATTATGGCTAGATTAATAAGACCAAGCTGGGCTATCAGATGTGTTCAATCAGGATGCAAAACTTTGTTTGAAGTTGCAAAAGTAGAAGATGGCAAACAACAAGAAGTTGTATGCCCGAACTGTGGTGAACACTATGTTTACCCAATTTATGATGAAGAAGAAAATAAATAAGGCAACATGTTCAACAATACAGACAAACGCTACAATCAATATAGCGCACATTTAAAAAATAAATTCGGCGTTAAGGTTTACAAAATAACACTTGACGCCGGTTTTTCGTGTCCAAACAGAGATGGAACGATATCTACAGGAGGCTGTATTTTTTGTGACGAAGGAGGGAGTTTTTCTCAAGCACATTCAAAACTTCTTCCAATAGAAGAACAAGTCAGAGTCGGCGCTGAGACTTTAAAAAATCGTTTCAAAGCTCAAAAATATATGTCTTATTTTCAAGCTTACTCAAACACATACAAACCTGTAGAAGAACTTGAAAAAATATATAATTCAGCTCTTAATCATCCGGATATCGTAGGGATTTCAATAGGGACTCGTCCTGACTGTATTGATGATGAAAAAATAAAACTAATTTCATCATATAAAAACGATTATTACACTTGGATAGAATATGGACTTCAATCTATTCATAACAAAACACTAAAAAAAATTAATCGAGGACATGATTTTGACTGTTTTTTAAAAGCTTATGAAAAAACTAAAGAAGCAGGAATTAATGTTTGCGTTCACGTAATTTTTGGATTATGGGAAACTCATGATGAAATCATGCAAACTGCACAAAAACTTGCAGAGCTGGGAGTTGATGGGGTTAAAATACACATGTTATGTGCTCTTGAGGGAACTAAACTTGCACAAATGTATAAAAACAACGAAATAAATTTCATGAGCGAGGATGAGTATGTACAAACAGTTTGTGATTTTTTAGAATACTTACCTAAAACAACTACAATTCACAGACTTGCAGGAAACGGCTTGAGTTCTGAATTAATCGCTCCTTTATGGCTTTCTAAAAAATTTGATTGTCTAAACAAAATAGATAAAGAATTTATTAAACGAAATTCTTTTCAAGGTAGCAAATTTATTTGCAAATAAGAGATTACATGCAATAATAATAAGCGGATATGTTTAAAATTTTGTAACGAATAATTAACAAAGTAGCAAGAAAAAATTTTTACATCCATTATGAATGGTGAAAAAAATTATTGGAGAAAAATATGTTATCGGTACAACCTAAGATTTCAAACAATAATATTACATCCTTTGGTCGCAGGGATAGAGAACGAAAATTAACACCTGATGAAATAGAAGAAAGAAAATATCGTGCTGCAAGACGAGAAATTGAAGAACAGCAAGAAGATTTTATTGAATTATCAGAAAATAACGAATTTAACTTACCCAAACCGGCTAAAACAGTAATTAAAGGCGGAGCTGTTGTTACAACCGGATTGTTAGGTGGTATGGCTACCGGTTGGGGAGCTAAACAGTCTATTAAAGCTTTCCAAAAATTAGGTAAAACTGAAGTTATGCAAGGTTTGAAAAAACAAGCAGTTAATACTAATAAATTTATCAAAGAAGCTGCTAAGACAGTAAAAACAGAATTCTTAAAATCAGATGCATACAAAACTCCAAAAGCTAAACTTAATAAATTTGCAACAACAAAAGTTGGAAAACCAATTACCAAATTCTTTAAAGCTATCGGAACCGGCATATCTACTGTTTATGGCAAGATTAAAACCGGAACCAACTATATTATTACCAAGATTAAAGGTGTAAAAAAAGAAACTTATGAAAAAGCAACAGTAAATACTGTAGGAGCATCCGGAGGTATTGCTTCAGGCGTAACAGCTTTGAAAGAAAAAGAAGAAAAAGGGCGTGAGGACTAATGTTAACTGTTTTAAATGAAAAAATTTCATTTACAGCTTCTACAGCTCGTCGTTCTGATAAAGAAAAAGAAACTGAAAAAAAAGTTGTAACCGGTGGTGGTGCAGTAGCAGCAACAACAGCTGCTGCAAGAGCAAAAGCTGCCAAATCCGGTTTTGATATGTTTGATTCTGCTTCAAAAGTATCAAGAGGAATGCAAGGAGTTACAAATTCTGCCAAAGTAGCTAACAATGTTGCTAAGCAAACAAAAGGTTTATGGAGTAAAGTCGCTGAAAACGCTAAATGGGCAAAAAATGCTGTCCTTAACTGGGGTAGCGGTTTAAAAAATGCTAAATTCATTAAACCGTTAGTTAACAGCAAACTATTCCAATACGGCGCAGGTTTCTTAGGTTATGGCTTTGGTTTTGTAACATTGATTTCCGGATTATCAGATATTAGCAAAGTTACAACAGAAGCTGTTGAAAAAAACGTACTAAAAAAAGACTAATCATATTGTTAAACACATAAAATCGTGCTAAGCTACAACTATGCACGATTTTATTTTACGAGAAATTAAAAATACTGATATCGAAAAAGAAATTAAAAATATCGGCTTTGACAAGTCTTACACTTATAAAGCTAAAGAAAAATTTGAATATAAAAATATAAAAATATATTCACTTTCTCCGGCTATGGCAAATATTCTTAAACAGACAGCAATTTCTGTCGGTTGCGATTGCGCAACGCATAGGGAAGTTATCACCGGCAAAATCGAAAGTTCAAATTGTATTTTAGGCGGAAGCATTTCTCAAATAAAAAAAATAGCAGAAAAACTCAAATTTCAGCCGTTTGGATTGAAAGAGTTAGGACAAAAACTTGAAAACTCATGTTCTCCACTTGCGAAAGGTTCGAAATCCAAGATTTTAAGTAGGGAGACCAAACTCGTCGGCATCCTAAACCTTACACCAAACTCTTTTTCTGATGGTGGAATGTACAATGATTTAGACAAAGCTAAAGAACATTTGCTGGAACTAATTAGTGATGGAGCAGATATTATTGACATAGGCGCAGAATCAACAAAACCTTATTCAGAACCTATTTCTGCTAAAGACCAACTGGAAAAACTTTTACCCATTATTGATTTTGCAAAAAATAAAATTCCTATAAGTATTGATACAAGAAGTGCAATTGTTGCCGAAGAAAGTATAAATGCCGGTGCAAATATTATAAATGACGTTTCAGGCTTTGATTATGACAAAAAAATGGTTGATGTTATTGCAAAATATAATATTCCGATTATCATTCAGCACTCAAAAGGAACACCTGAAACAATGCAAGATTCTCCGGAGTATAAAGATTTAATGGAAGAAATCTTCTTAAATCTAAGAGAAAAAATACAATTTGCTCACTCTAAAGGAATTGAGAATATAATTATCGACCCCGGAATTGGTTTTGGCAAATCAAGAGAAGATAATTTTGAAATAATAAAAAGGATAGAAGAATTAAAATCGTTAAATTGTCCTATTATGCTTGGAATATCCAGAAAAAGTTTGTTAAACATACCACAAGCAGATAATTTTACAAAAGATATTTACACAACAGCGTTAAACACTCTTGCTATTGAAAAAAAAGTTAATTATATAAGAATTCACAATGTAAAAATGCATAAAACTCTAATTTCTTTACTTGAAAATTACTAAAACATAAGTTATAATGAGAAAAGGAGTTTGAATAGGATTTATGAAAAAAGCTTTTACATTATCAGAAGTACTTTTGACAATGGGGATAATTGGGATTGTCGCAGCCATGACAATGCCTGGGATTGTAATACATTATCACCAACAAGAATATGTATCGCAATTGGCAAAATCATTAAGTCAATATGAACAAGCGATGCAAAATATAATGTTTAGGCATGAATGTACCGACATTATTTGTACGGGGCTATACGATAATAACAACGGATGGAATGCAAAGTTTGATGAAGAAATAAAAAAATCTATCAAAATTGTAAAAACAGCTCCTGTTGGAACAGCTATGAATTCTGAGATTAAATCAAAAGTTTTAAAACCAAGAGACACTTTTATTGAGTCTAATTTGGATTGGCGTTCTACAGCCGGCTATAAATTTATGACTCCTGATGGAGCTATGTATGTCGTAGAACCTAAAGGTTGTACAAAAGTTGATTATGATACACAAAGCACACTTACAAATATTTGTGCTGAAATAACAATTGATGTTAACAGCGAACGCAGACCAAACCAATATGGGCGAGATATATTCAAATTTGTTGCAGGACAAAACGGACATCTTTACGCTATGTATGGTTTAGATTACTCAAAAGCAGTCGCAGGAACTACTACAGGCGACAAATATTGGCGCACAAAAGAGAGCTTATGTGGAACTGCAGACAAAAACCTTAATCAATCAGCCGAAAATATTAGCGGAGACGGATGCGCTGCCAGAATTATGGAAAATGGTTGGAAAATGAATTACTAAAATATTTATTAAAAAATCTTTGTTTATGGTAAAATAAAGTTACTAAGATACTATGGTATTAAGGTTCTAAGGATTTTTCAATATAAAGTTCAAAAAACTTAGACTCTTAGTAGAAGGAGAACATAATGGAAGATTTAAGAGATAAATATGAAGTAGTAATTGGCTTGGAAGTTCACGCACAATTAAAAACCAAGTCAAAAATTTTCGCTCCTGACGGTTGCGAATTCGGGAAAGAACCAAACTCTGAAACAAGCCCTATCACATTAGGTATGCCTGGAGTTTTGCCGGTTCTTAACAAAGAATGCGTTAACATGGGAATTTTAACCGGTTTAGCATTAAATTGTGAAATACCGGAAAGATGTAAATTTGACCGTAAACAATACTTCTATCCGGATCTTCCAAAAGGATATCAAATTTCTCAGTATGATGAACCAATTTGCGTAAACGGCTATTTAGACATTAAAGGTAAAAGAATTGGAATCACTCGTGCACACCTTGAAGAAGATGCAGGTAAACTGGTTCACGCAGGTGCAGACGGACTTGCAGGTTCTTCATATTCTTTAGTAGACCTAAACAGAGCAGGTACTCCACTTTTAGAAATCGTTTCAGAACCGGATATGAGATCTTCTGAAGAAGCAAGAAATTATATGGAAGAATTAAGAAACATTGTTCGTTACATTGGAGTTTGCGACGGAAACTTGGAAGAAGGCTCTATGAGATGTGACGCTAATATTTCTATTATGCCAAAAGGTTCTAAAGAGTTTGGTACTCGTGCTGAAATTAAAAACGTAAACAGTTTTTCTGCTTTGCAAAGAGCTATTGAATACGAAATCGACAGACAAATCGAAATCGTTGAAGAAGGCGGTGAAGTTGTTCAAGAAACAAGACTTTGGGATGACAACTCAAGAGAAACTCGTTCTATGAGAGGTAAAGAAGATGCTCATGATTACAGATACTTTCCGGAACCAGATTTGATGCCTTTAAAAATTTCAAGAGAATGGGTTCAAGAAATTAAAAATAAAATGCCTGAACTTCCTCAAGCAAAACGCGAACGTTATATGTCATTGGGCTTAAGTGAATATGATGCTTCCGTAATTGTTGAACAAATGGGCTTGGCATTATTCTTTGACAAAGTATTAGAACTTGGTGCTTCTCCAAAAATTGCAGTAAACTTCATTATGGGTGAAATTGCAGCATATTTGAAAGAAGAAAAAATTGAAATTACTGACACTAAATTAACTCCGGAAAACTTAGCAGAATTGATTTCTTTAATTGAAAAGAACACTATTTCAAACAATATCGGAAAACAAATCATTATTGATATGATGAAAGACGGAACAAAAGCTTCTGAAATTGTTGAAAAAAGAGGTTTAAGCCAAATTTCAGATACAGGCGCAATTAAAGAAATTGCACAAAAGATTGTTGATGCTCATCCAAACGAAGTTCAAGCATACAAAAACGGTAAAAACAACTTATTAGGCTTCTTCGTTGGTCAAGTAATGAAAGAAACTAAAGGCAGAGCTAATCCAAAAGCTGTTAACGAAATTTTAAGAGATATTTTAGGCTAGATTTAAACTGTCCTCTCATAATGGGAGGACAGAAATCTTTGACTACAAGGAGGAATATTGTTATTCAATTCACACAAAACAACTAGTATGGAAACTGAAATTTTTGAACAATCAGAAGTTCTTAAAAATCTTTTAGATACTCATGTAAATGATAATAATTATATTCTATTTGATATTCCGGTTGATATTCAAAAAGTTATATTTGTTGCAAGCGGTTCTTCATACCACTGTGCAAGATTTGCAGCTGATTTATTCGGAAATGTTGCAGGAATTGAAGCTAGAGCAATTTATTCCAGTGAATTTTTATTAAAAGCCGCTGTCCCTCATGATAACGATATTTTATATGTATTTATTACTCAATCAGGCGAAACATCTGATACAAATTCAGCTTTGAAAAAAGCTAAAGAATTTGGAATGCGTACACTTTGCATAACTAATAAAAAAGGTTCTACAATCTGGGAAGCATCTGACTTCAAAATTGATTGTTGCGCCGGAGAAGAAAAAAGTATTGCAGCAACAAAATCATTGACAACACAAATGCTTTGCTGTACATTACTTGTTCTAAAATATGCTGCACATAAAGGAATTGATATTTCAAATTATATAAATGATTTAAAATCATTACCAAAATATATTGATGCAACTTATGAACTGCATTCTGAAATAAAAGAAATTGCAAAATTTTTATCAAAATACAAAAATATTGTTGTAACCGCAGATGGAATTTCATACGCAATCGCTAAAGAAGCTTCCTTAAAAATAAAAGAAACGTCATACATAAATGTTTATTCAAATATTTTGGGAGAATTTATGCATGGACACGTTGCGATTTTGAACAACAAACCTGCTATGATACATATTTCTGTAAATGAGTTAAGCTATACAGCAATTAAAAATTTGAGTAAAATAGCAGAAGATTATAACCCACCATTAACAATTATCGGCTGTACAAATGAAAAACTTAATCCAAAATTCAATATTGACATAAAATGTGAAAGTGAAATTGTTAAATCTTTCTGTTTGGTTGTTATTTCTCAATTATTAGCGCTAGAAATTGCAACATCTCTAGGTAGAAATGTTGATAAACCGCACGGTTTACATAAAGTTGTACAGTAAATTAAGCAAATATTAATTAAAATCGTAAAGGATAGTCTTTAGGGATTTTCCACCCATTCATTTGTATTAATGCTGTACAGTATGCTCGTTCGTTACTAACTTGTTTCTTACAACCGATACTGTTATCATTTAACAACATTTCTCTTGTGCCATCCCATCTGTATTTATAAGGCTCAACACCTTTTTTAGTATGATATTTATAAATTGGATCAGTTGATATTTCTGGTCTAAATAGAAATGTAAAATATTTTATTCCGGAATTTTCCATATCATTTTTTACTTTTCCAGTATTTTCATCAACTAATTTAGTAAAATCCTTAGCAATTGGCCAAAACTGAAATGAGCCGTTTGCAAGATTTACAACACTTCCATCAGCAAAATACGCCAACAAACAGCTTGAATTATGTCCATAAGGTTCAACCTTTACTGTTTTCATATATGGAAGAAAATACTTTTCAAAATATGCAGTATTTGGAAGTTCTTTTGAGGTATCGTCGTTGCCGTTTTCGTCTTTTTCATACAATTTTTCATAAGGCTCCCATTCAGTCACATCTCCATAATCGGCTTCTGCCATTTTTATGACTTGATTCATTGTTGAATAAAATTTTTCTAATCTAACTTCAATAACCTGTTTTCTATGGTTTGCCATCAATGTAGGAATAGTCAATGCAACCACAACTCCGATAATACCAAGAGTGATTAGGACTTCTGCCAAGGTAAAGGCGACCTTAGAATTTTGGTTGTTAACAGCGCCTCGCATTAAACGGCAACGTTCACTCCAACAACGAAAACTCAACGTTTCCGTTGATTGGGGTTCAACTTTAGCTTCGCTAATGCCTCTGCTCGGCTTGGTGAAACGTGAAAAGACCTTATCAGTAAAGCTATTAAACTCACTCTTTGTGGAACTATTATTGTTATAGTCATTCTGAGCGATAGCGAAGAATCTACCTAAAACTCCACCATTAAAACACGAGCTTTTTAGCACTCCAAATAGGCTAAAACCATGATTATGAGAGGTTATGCGGCGATTGCCCCCCCCCGATGAGCACGTCACTTTGAGCATTGTCTTTATTTAACAATGACTGTGACTCCAATTCAAATCTTTCCA
>CAKUQA010000032.1 GCA_934675225.1 uncultured Candidatus Melainabacteria bacterium
CCAAACTTTCAAATGTTGAAAGAGCGAGCCGTTTTATTTATCTAAATCGAACTTGTTTTAATGGTATGTATAGAGTTAATTCTAAAGGCGAATTTAATGTTCCATTTGGAAATTATAAAAATCCAAGAATTATTGATAAAAATAATCTTTTAAATTGTTCTGAACTTTTAAAAAAGACTGAAATTAAATGTGCAGATTTCTCTGAAATTTTAAACAAAGTACGAAAATGTGATTTTGTATATTTTGATCCACCTTATGTGCCATTGAATGAAACATCTAGTTTTACTTCATATACAAAAGACGGATTTGATATTGATATGCAATTCAAATTACGTGATGTATGCGATGAATTGGATTCGATGGGTGTAAAATTTATGTTATCAAATTCAGACACTAAATTAGTAAATGAATTATATGCAAATTATGAAATTAAAAAAGTTTTTGCTTCTCGTCAAATAAATGCTAATGCAGATGGCAGAGGTAAAATAACAGAAGTTTTAGTGAGGAATTATTGATGGAAACAAAAAAATATAGACATACTGCCAGTTTTGGGAAACGTGCAGAATATTTTATAATTGCTCAAATGTTAAAAGAAGGACTAGATTGTTATGTTCCATTAGTTGATGATGAGGGAATTGATGTTGTAATAAAGAAAAATGATAAGACTTTTGTAATGGTTCAAATCAAAGCCAGATCTAAGAATGTCAGAAGTGGAGATGCAGCATTGTTTGCAAATTTACATCATGAGCATAGAGACAATTACTTCTTCGTATTTTATTCTGAAAGAATGCAAAAAAATAGTGAAAAGCCATTTTACTGGATTTTGTCATCAGAAGAATTTTTATGTTTAGCAAATACAAATAAAACGGGAAAACATATTGGTTCTAAATGTATATGTTTCAATGGTAATAAAAAAAATAAAAAAACGGGGCAAAAAGAAGAATATATTAAAGAACAATTCAAAAAGTATGTTTATACTGATTTCAAAAAAATCATATCTTGAAGGAGTAAAAATATTTATGACTAGAAATTTTAATGAATGGTTATCAACTTTTAGACCGTGTATTGCAGATTATTGTTATTATGTAGATTTTGATAAAGTTAATAAAAATGTTGACAATGTTAAAGTAGAATTAAATATTTTAAACTCTTTAGTCGGTTCAAAAGATATTGAAAAAGATTTTGAAGATATTCTTAGAAAATATCCTGAAACTTTAAAATGTATTCCTCTTCTTTTAGCAGTTCGTTCAAATGAAATTTCTGTTACAGATGCTGATGGTGATTACAATTTTTCTTTTGATAAATGTAATTACAGCATTGAAGAATATAAAATGTTTATGAGAAAAACTAAACTTTTTGATTTATTAGAAAATCATATTGTAAGTAATTTGGTTGATTATGCAACTGGAGTAGAAACAGGATTAGACAGTAATGGTCGTAAAAATCGTGGCGGACATTTAATGGAAAACCTTGTTGAAAGTTTTATTCAAAAAGCTGGTTTTATAAAAGGGCAAAATTATTTCAAAGAAATATATATTCATGAAATTGAAGAAAAATGGAATGTAAATTTATCTGCAATTTCAAATCAAGGGAAAATGGAAAAACGCTTTGATTTTGTCATAAAAACTGATAATCAAATCTATGTAATTGAAACTAATTTCTACTCAAGCGGCGGTTCAAAATTAAACGAAACAGCAAGAAGTTATAAAACCTTAGCACAAGAAGTTGCAACAATTGATGAAGTAACTTTTGTGTGGTTTACAGATGGTTGTGGATGGAATAGTGCAAGACATAATTTAGAAGAAACTTTTGATATTTTAGAGACTGTCTATAATATTAATGATTTAGAAAATGGAGTAATTAAAACTTTATAAAAAAAGACGGGAAATATCCCGTCTTTTTTTATTATTTATAACTGTCTTTAATATATAGCAATTGATTGCCCGTTAGTCATTTTGCTCAAAACTTCGACTGCTTTTTTCAATTGTAAATCATTTTTATTTTTTACATCTTCTTCTGTTAGCTTGACTACTATATCAGGAGTAATCCCCTTTTTGTTAATATCTGTTCCATTTGGAGTCAAATATTTTTGAATTGTAATATTTATACCTGCGTCATAAGGTAATTTATTAATTTCTTGGACTAAGCCTTTTCCAAATGACTGTTCTCCAATAATTACAGCCCTGTGATTATCTTTCATAGCCCCTGAGAAGATTTCTGAAGCAGAAGCAGAGCCTTTATTAATCAATACAACCACAGGTTTTTTAGTATAAACTCCGGAAGAAGCTCTCTGAGTTTCTTTATAACCGTCTCTATCAACAGTACTTACAATAGTGCCACCATCAAGAAACATATCAGAAATATAAATTGCATTTGTCAAAAGTCCACCAGGGTTTGATCTTAAGTCAATAATAAAACCTTTTTTATCTCTATTATTATTCAAAATATTACCAAACTCTGTTGCAGCATTTCTGCTAATAAATGAACTTAATCGAATATAGCAAAAATCATTCGGAATTTTCATATCAGTAGGCAATTTTTGAGATATTGATTTAATTTCTATTTCAGCACGTGTAATTGTATAAGTTTTTGGAGCCATGTCTTTACGTTTTACAAGCAACGTAACCTGTGTTCCTTCTTTACCTCTAATTTTATCTGCAGCCTTGTCTACAGTAATACCTTTTGTGCTTGCACCATCAATTTCCAAAATTTCATCATCGGCTTGAAGTCCTGCTCTTTCTGCAGGAGTATCTTCAATCGGAGCAATAACCATCAATTTGCCATCTTTTACTCCGATTTGAATTCCGATACCCTTCAATGAGCCTTTAATAGAACTTGTCTCATCAGCAAATTCTTTAGGATCTAAAAATTTTGTATATGGGTCATTTAAACTAGCAACCATTGTATTGATTGCAACATAAGCATCTTCATTTGTTTGAATTTGATTATCATATTTATGACGCCATTTAGCCCAATTTTGTTGGTTGTTTGATTGATCAACAAATTTGCTGTTAATCAATCTCCAAACATTGTCATACAAATCTACCGGACTATAAGCAAATACGTTATCTCTAATAACCCAACCCGATAAAAGCAAAAATGCTCCTAAAAATATAATACTTTTCTTCATAATGTTTCTCATTCTTTGATATTTCCTCCAAATACTCTTAACCTTTTTTGTTGCACAACTTATTTATTAAGATGTTGATTTAATAAAAAAGTTTCCTAATTTGCAATTTTTTGAGCATTAAAAGTTTTTGATTTTATAATACCATAATTTTTCAAAAAAAGGAACTTTTCATTATGTATTCAGACTATTTTTATCACAATTAACAACCAAATAGGTTAATAAATCCACACGTCCGATAATTTCCGTATAACTCTCAATCGTAACATCTAAATTATTTTTTACTGATTGCCTTGTAATATCAATAGTTTTAATAATTTCTTGTTTTAATTGCGAATTCAACATATTTTTCTCCTTATCTTGTTTTATAAAAAAATTATAGATAGTAAAAATAATAAATCAAGATAAAAACGGAAATAATATTAATTTTTATACTGATAAAATTTTTTATTTCTATTTGTTATTAACACCATAACCAAACATAGCAAAATCATATTTTATTGGATCAACAGGGTCAAATTCTTTTAAATTTTCAGTTATTTCTATAACTGATTTAAAATCATTTGATTTTCTAGTCAAAAGCCCCATTTCTCTAGATAATCTTGCTACATGCGTATCAAGTGGAATAAGTAATTCTGCCGGTTTCATAAAATTCCAAACACCCAAGTCAACAGGGCCTTTTCTAATCATCCAACGCAAAAACATACACATACGTTTCATAGCTCCGCCATTTTTAGGATTAGGAATCATAAAATATGCACCTTGCCCAGCTTCTTCAGAAAATTTAGAATAAAAATAATCTGTAATTGGAACAAAATTTATATAATTTTCATTTATATTTTTATTTTCATAACCATATTTGAATAAATCTTCTAATCCACCATCTTTTTTATAAAGATTAGACATAATATTAAAAATTTCACAAAAATCCTTTGTTGTTCCAAAACGGTAATTAAAACTTTCTAAAACTTTTGGTTCAAAATTAATAATGAAATTGTATGGTTCATTTTGCATTAAACCAAACAACTCATTTAGTTTTTTAATAAAAACTTTTCTATTACCATAAGCCAACAAAGAAGCGATAAAACCGGCAATTTCGCAATCTTTTTTGTTATTAATAAATCTATGCGGAAATTGCACAGGATCATCCTTTATAAAATCAACTGTTTCATATTCATCAACTAATCTATCTATTTCAGGTTTGGTAATCATAGCAAAAGCCTAGCACAGTTTGATATTCAGCGCAAGTTTTATAAAAAATTAAATAATTTATTTTTTACAAGCTAAAATCCGCTATATTTCTTGACCTCTTGCATATTTTCAAAAAATGTGTATAATAAAAAGAGCTAAAGGAATTTTGCAAAAGGTTTCTTTAAAGTAATATTTAAAACTAGGAGAAAACAAATGTACCAAGATGAAAAACTTGTATGTGAAGATTGTGGCGCAGAATTCATCTTCACAGCAGGTGAACAAGAATTTTATGCTGAAAAAGGTTTGGTAAACAAACCAAAAAGATGTCCGGAATGCAGAAAAAACCGCAGAAACAACAACAGAAGAAAAAGAAGAATGTATGATGCAGTTTGTTCAAAATGCGGTGCTCAAACTCAAGTTCCGTTCAAACCTATTCCAGGCAAAGAAGTCTATTGCAAAGATTGCTTTACAAAAGAACACGAAAATGCTGAAGGTTAAGCATTTGTCATAAACTTTTGAATATAAAAAACAGACCGAAAAATTTCATTTCGGTCTGTTTTTCTTTAAACGCCAATGCAGCTATTTAAGTATTCTATAGTGCTTATTTTTTCATCATAAAGATATTTTATAAAATTCAAATACGCCGCATTGTAAGAAGTAATAACAAGATTTATCTCAAACCCATCCGTACAAAACGGTTCATAATCATAAACTACATAACTGTTGTATTTGCTTTTCCACTCTTTTTTTTCAATACGGCTGTTGTTTTCTTCTACAATATCTTCAAGCCAAGCAAGAATATCTTTATTTACATTTTTCATTTCCAAACGATTGTATTTACTGCAATCATGGCAATCATTTCCCATTAGCATGATAATCACTCCACAAATATGTTATATGTAGATTTTAAAACTTTTTTCATTCAAAATAATCCCCTTTAGGTATAAGTATAAAATAGTAAAATGTGGGAATTTTTTAAACTTATAATTTGCTTATAAAAAATATTAATCCGCATTTTTATAATACTCACACAAACATATTTATGCTAAAATCGACTTATGGAACAGGATATTTTATCTATAAAAATTAAACCTATGGAAAAATCTGACGTCGATTCTGTTATTTCTATTGAAGAAAAGGCTTACGGCCCTCACCATTGGTCAAAAGACTCTTTTTTGGGTGAATTGTCTAACGATTTAGCAAGATATTTCAGTGTTTTTGACAAAGATGGAAATTTAATTGCATATTGCGGTTGCTGGCAAATCTTGGAAGAAGCGCATATAACAAATATCGCAGTTGATCCTGATTTTAGACAAAAACATATCGGAGAAGCGATGTTAATGACTATCATTAACGAGTGCTATAAAAATATGGCAAAATATATTACACTTGAAGTTAGAGTCGGAAATAAGCCGGCAATAGGGCTTTATGAAAAATACGGCTTTAAATCACTTGGAACAAGAAAAGGATATTATCAAGATAATAATGAAGATGCCTTAATAATGTGGACAGAAAATATTTTTTACGATAAATTTAAAATAGGATATGAAAAAAATATCGCTGTTTTGAAGGGGAAAATAAATATTTTATGACTAACACTGCCGAACCAAAAATTAGAGTTGTAAAAAAACAAATTGAGGGGATAAGATTATCATTTGGAAGTTTACTTCTTATTCTATGTTGTACTTTTTTAATGATTTTGGCAACATTTACGCAGTTTAATGTAAACCATTTTATAATCCCTTCCGGATTATTCTCTGGAGAACAACTAAGCGTACACGATTTTATCCATACATACAAACTTATTCCGCAAGTACCTGTAGTAATGTTCATTAGTGCATTTTTAGGTAGAAAATTTGGAATTACAAGTATTTTGCTCTACATTTTGCTTGGACTTTTTGTAATCCCTGTTTTTGCACTTGGCGGAGGTCCAAAGTATATTTTTGAATACAGTTTTGGCTATATATTAGCTTATATTCCGGCTGTATTTTTTGCAGGTTCAATTCTGAAAAGCGGTTTTTCAAACAGAAATATTATCCACGCTGCTTTAGTAGGCGTATTAACAATTCATGTTATCGGAATTCTTTATATGTTATTTATTGCAGGATTGAAACATGATGGCGGTGCCTTTATGGGCGGTTGGATTTATTCTCAAAGCGGGATAAAAATTCTATATGACTTTTTATTTAGTTTTGCTGCTATTTTTATTGCAAAATATGCAAAAATTATTTTATGGTTTTTTATGTAAACTGCAAGGTTAAATTTATAAATATTAAAAGGGGTATATAAAATGAAAATTCAAGGAATTGGCTACAACAATTTATCATTTGGCTCAAACAGACGTAAATTCGATGTACAAGGACACATTGGAACAATGTATGATAACGGACAAAAAGTTACATACAATTCACAAAATATTATTGATACAGTAGCACCGAATAATGTAAAAAAAGTTCTTGTAAGTTCACTTTCAGGACTAAATGCACAAGGAGTAGACACATTTTGTTCAGAAACTGACGCGGCAAAAGAAATTAAATCAATGCCAAACAATCCGAATGTAAAACTATATCCGTTATTATCTTGTCAACCCGGAATTACACAAGATACAAGCGTTGCAGAACAACTTCTTGAAAAAAATGATTTTTATGGTTTGAAATTCCATCCATCTAATACAAACCAATCAGTTAAAGATAATTTTGAAATATATTCAAAATACGTATCATTAGCAGAAAAGAAAGGGCTTCCATGCGTATTCCACTCTATTACTGATGGAAAATCTGACCCGACAGAAATTATAAAACTTGCAGAAAAACATCCTAAACATCCGTTTGTACTTTATCATATTGACCTCGCAGCACAACCGGAACAAATGCTAAAAACAATTGACAATATTTCAAATTCCGTAAATTCCGGCAAATCAAATTTATTTGTTGACATATCTTGGTTAACAAATCTATGGGATAATGCGGAGCAAAATAAAAACACAATAAAATATGCTTTAGAAAAACTTGGAGCAGACAGAATTTTATTCGGCTCTGATACTCCGATTACAGAAATGGGTGACAAAAATAATTATGGTAAATTTGCAGACTTTGTAGAAAATACCGTAAATGAATTTTATAAAGACAAACCTAAAGAGGCAGATACCGCATTAAATAAAATATTTTATGATAACGCAGAAGAACTTTTTATCAACAAAAAATGGTTTAAGCCGGCAGCAGAAAACCAACCTTCCAAAACAAAAGCAATCCTAATCGGAGCAGGTATTGCAGCAGTTGCAATCGCAGCTATTGCCATAAAATGTTTTAATAGAGGTGAAAAACCTGTTGAAGATACACCTTCACATGTAAATAAAAACAATAATAAATAATTATTTATGAAAACAAGCACAATAGTGATTTGTTCCAATATCTTCCAGAATTGGAACTTTTTGCGTGCAAATTTCATCACACTTATTACATCTCGGATGAAACCTACAACCGGAAATTTCTTGTAATATTGATGGAGGTTGTCCTTGAATTGTTTCTAATTTGGCATTTATATTAGATGGCAAAGAACGCAATAGAGCCTGTGTATATGGATGTTTCGGGTTTGCAAAAAATTCTGCTGAAGGTGCTTTTTCTACAATTCGCCCGGCATACATTACCGAAACGTCATCAGCATTTTCTCCAACAAGTGCTAAATCATGCGTAATTAGCAATATTGAAGTATCTCTTTCTTTTTGAATTTCTTTTAACAGTCTCATTATTTGAGCCTGAATTGTAACATCTAAAGCCGTTGTCGGTTCATCTGCAATAATAATTTCGGCATTACAACACAACGCCATGGCAATAATTGCGCGTTGCTTCATTCCTCCTGAAAACTCATGCGGATACGCTTTCATTCTTTCTTTTGCGCATGGAATTTGCACAGCGTCAAGCGCCTCTACTGCTTTTTTATATGCAGCTTCTCCTTTTAGATTTTGATGAATTTTAATTACTTCCAGTAATTGATTTCCTATTGTAAACAACGGATTTAGCGACGTCATCGGGTCTTGCGGAATTAGAGCAATTTTGGCACCTCTAATTTTTTGCATCTGTTTTATTGAAGCAGTTAACAGATTTTCGCCATTATAAATTATTTCTCCACCGGTTATTTGTGCAGTCTTAGGT
>CAKUQA010000033.1 GCA_934675225.1 uncultured Candidatus Melainabacteria bacterium
GCACATATCCCTATATGGTTTAAAAATAGATAATGATTGTTATTTTTATAACAATCCTCCCAAAAACCTTCCTAATGAGGACACACAAGCTGACATGTACTTAAAAGCCATTACAACTACAACTAAACAAGGTTTTGAACATTATGAAATAAGTAATTTTTCTAAAAAAGGTTTTTATTCTGAGCATAACCTTAATTATTGGAATAACAATACTTATTACGGTTTTGGCGCAGCTGCTCACGGATATGAAAATAATACAAGATATTATAACCCAACAGATTTGGAAGAATACATAAATAATCCAACAACACATAAAGCAAGCCATAAACTATCTCTACAAGAGCAATTAGAGGAAGAAATTTTTCTCGGATTTCGTAAAATGGAGGGAATTAATATCCAAAAAATTAATCAAAAATTTAACATAGATTTCCTGAAAAAGTACGCCACAACACTTAATAAGTACATTTCTTATAAGTATCTAAAAGAAACTAATACAGGGTTTATGCTAACAGACAATGGAATTTTGATAAGTAATACCATATTAGCCGAATTTTTAGAATAATATTTGTAAAGAATTTTAAAAAATAGTAATAATTCCTACTTTACAAATAAGATTTTGTATTGTATCATTAAACATGTTAAAAGAGACTAATTTTTTATAAGAAAGGTGGTAGAAAATGGCTAAATTTGTATGTACAGTATGCGGATGGTCAACAGAAAGTGATAAAGCTCCTGAAAGATGTCCTTTATGTGGAGCAACAACATTCAAAGAAATTAATTCAGCAGAAGGCAAAGTTTATGCTTGCGAACACAAAGTTGGCGATGGCAAAGTTGAAGATAAAGAGGTTATGGAAGGTTTAAGAGCACATTTTTCAGGCGAATGTACTGAAGTTGGTATGTACCTTGCTATGGCGAGAGTTGCAGAAAGAGAAGGTTATCCTGAAGTTGCAGAAGCTTATAAAAGATATGCGTTTGAAGAAGCTGAACACGCTGCAAAATTTGCCGAATTATTAGGGGAAGTTGTTACAGATTCAACAAAGAAAAACCTTGAAATGCGTGCAGAAGCAGAACAAGGCGCTTGCGAAGGCAAACTTGCAATCGCAAGACGTGCAAAAGAGTTGGGCTATGATGCCATCCACGACACAGTTCACGAAATGGCTAAAGACGAAGCTCGTCACGGCAAAGGTTTTGACGGTTTATTAAAAAGATATTTTTCATAAATTTTTGTCATAATGAACAACCAAAAGACCTCTTAAATCTAAAGAGGTCTTTTTTATTTTCAAATTAATTCTATAATCATCTTCTATTCAACTGAATATTATTTTCATAAATGTATTGATTTCGTTTAAGCCTATACAAATCATTCTTCTCTGTTTCAGATTTCCTCAATTCAGCGTAACAAGCCGGTCTTGAACTATCGTCAAGAGAATTACAGCTCTTTAAATATTTTTCAAAACTAACCCTACGTTCTGCCCAATAATTAGTTTTTGTACGCTCTGTTTTCACATAATTAAATATATTAAAAATGTCATCCTTATTTTTGTAAACAGCATTTTCATATCCTGTTTCACAAAAATCTGTCCACTTAGGCGGCAAATCTGCCTGCGGATTAATTAACTTCAATTCTTCCGAAAATACCGGAATTGCCATAAAACTTAGTATTAATACAATTAATGCGTTTTTCATAATGCCTCTTAAATATTTACAAACTGTTTAACCTCTTTACGTTTAACCTTTCTTGTTGTAGTTCTCGGTAAAGGTTCTATTCTTACGATTATATTAACAGGTCTTTTGTATGCCGTCAAACGTAACGACAATTTTTTTATTTCGTCTTTAATAAGTTTCTCGACCGTATCAGTTTCGTATTTATTAATTACATCTTCTGTTGGAACTGCAACAACCGTAATTTCTTCTGTTCCATCTTTCGCTCCAAAATTTCTGGAAGTACCAAATACACAAACTTCTGAAATATATGGACTTTGTTCTAAAACAGCTTCAACTTCTTCCGGAAAAACCTTTTTTCCACCGGAAAGAACTATCATATTTTTAATTCTTCCGGTAATATAAATATGTCCATTTCTTATTTCTGCAATATCTCCTGTATGTAGCCATCCATCAGTTTCCAAAACTTCTGATGTCATTTCAGGTTGATTATGATAACCTCTCATAACAGAAGGTCCTCGTAAAATGAGTTCTCCGGTTTCTTCATCAGTTTTAGCTTCCAAACTTTTCAAAGGAGACCCAACAGAGGATAAATCCCCTCGCCTGTCAACATTAACAGACACTACAGGACTGGCTTCAGATAATCCATAACCCTGATAAACTTTTATACCAATTCTCTCAAAAAATTCTCCAACCGACAAGTCTAAAGGAGCACCTCCTGATATACACCCGGAAAAATACCCCCCAAACTTATTATGAATTTTTCTAAACATAAATTTTTTTACTCTATATGAAGGAATATATTTTGCAATTTTAAACATTAATCTAAATGCAGCTTTTACATGAATTGGAGAATTTTTTAATTCTGCTTCAATTGCTGTTTTTAGAAGCTTTAAAAAAGCAGGTACTACAATCATAAATTCAATTTGTTTTTCTCTCATAATGCTCAAAATATCTTTTGGTTTTAAGCTCGGGGTATAGTAAACTGAAAAACCAAAATTTAAGAAAGTTGAAAAACCTACTGTCATTTCGAAAAGATGGTTCATAGGCAAAATAGACAAAACATTTACATTTTCATACGGAAGAATTTTATCTAACGCATATTTCAAATCATCTAACTGAGCAAGCATATTTTGAAATGTAATTTCCACACCCTTTGGCGCACCTGTTGTTCCTGATGTATAAATAATAAAAGCAACTGCTTTTGAACTTCTTAATTTCCATTTATAATCATAATTATCAGGCAACTGATAAATACTCTTTTCCGGAATATCATAAGTTGGTTCATCCATCAAAATTACTGCTTTTATTGAAGGAATTTCTTCTTGCAGGAATTTTGCCATTTTATAATGAGCAACAGAAACCATAATAACAGTTGGTTCGCAATCCGAAAGAATAGATTTCAATTCGTATTTTGTAAGCTTTACATCTAATGGAACAGTGACCATCCCTGAAATAACTGACGCAAAAACACAAGCTCCATATTCAGGCTTTGATTCTGAAATTATCGCAAGCCTGTCCCCCTTCCTAACACCTAATTCACTAATCAAATAATGCGCAATTTTACGGGATAAAAGTCCAATTCCACTATAAGTAAATTCTTTCCAACCATATTTAGTTTTCATCCCCAATGCAACTTTATCAGAATATTTTTCAGTTCTTTCATGCAAAAGCATAAGAACGTTCTTTTCTCTTAACCCCATATACACACTACCTTTCAGACCATCTTCATATTATAAAGAATATTATTATTTAGAACAAAAGTCAAGCTTATTAAGTATTTTTGTGCTAGAGTATAAACAAACATTTACGAAATATTATAGCGTTTATTGTAGTAAAAACAATTCACAAAAGGGAATAAAAATGAAACACGTATATATAGAAACAATGGGCTGTCAAATGAACAAATCAGACACCGAAAGAATGCTTGGTATGCTTTCTCACTTTGGGTATGAAGAAACAAAAAATCCGGAAAAAGCAGACTTACTTATGGTAAATACTTGTTCTATAAGACAATTAAGTGAAGATAAAGCTTTCAGTCAATTAGGTGTTTGGGGCAAATGGAAACAGGACAGAAATCCTGAATTAAAAATAGGAATGTGCGGTTGTGTTGCTCAACAAAAAGCAAGACAAGTTTTTTCTCGCGCTCCATACGTAGATTTTGTTTTAGGAACACATAAAATTTATTCACTTCCGGAAGTTATCAAAAGAGTAAACAATGGAGAAAGAGTTTGTGAATGCGAAGAAACTAATCTTCCTTCTCAAAACCCTGAAAACTATGAAATTAATCGCGTAAAATCAACAAATGCTTGGATTAACATTACAGAAGGTTGTAATAATTTCTGTACTTATTGCATCGTTCCTTACACAAGAGGCAGAGAACGCTCCAGATTACCGGAAACTATTATAAAGGAAGTAAAAGATGCTTTAAATGCAGGGTTCAAAGAAATAACACTGCTTGGACAAAATGTTGACAGTTATGGCAAAGATTTTAAAGATAAAAATTACAGATTAGCAGATTTATTAAAAGAATTAAATTCTATCGAGGGGAAATTCAGAATTCGTTTCGTAACTTCATACCCGACAGATATCACTGATGAATTAATTGAAACAGCAAAAGAATTGGATAAAGTTTGCGAATACTTCCATATTCCGATGCAATCAGGCAACTCAACAGTACTTAAAGCGATGAATAGACGTTATGACAGAGAAACTTATGCTAAAATCGTAAAAAAAGTTCGGGATATGGTTCCTGACGTAACAATTACCAGCGATTTTATTGCAGGCTTCCCTGGAGAAACTGAAGAACAATTTGAAGATACACTATCTGCAATCGACGAATTCGAACTTGATTATTGTAATGTCGCAGCATATTCTCCAAGAGAAAAAACTGTTGCCGCAAAATGGGTTGACAAGTTTATTCCGGAAGATGTAAAAAATGAAAGATTTCAACGTCTTAATGACAAAGTAAAAGAAAATTGTCTAAAATCTAATTTAAAATATGTTGGCAGAGAAATGGAAGTGCTTGTAGAAAACTTTTACGAACACAAAGGACAAATGATTAACACAGGAAAAACACGCAACTTTAAAACAGTCCACATTCCTTGCGATGAAGATTTAACCGGACAATTTGTAAATGTAAAAATCTCTGGTGCAAAAACTTGGTATCTCAAGGGAGAATTGATTTAATTAACTAATATTTATATAAAAAAGCCCACTTTACAGTGGGCTTTTTTAATTTATTTCTTTCTTTCAAATTATTTTTAAATCTATGCTTCTGTTTTTGTATCTTCATTAGTGGAAGGTTTCGGAGCATCGTCTTTAGGCTTGGTTTCAGGTTTGGTGTCGCCACCTTCTGACTTTTTACCACGAATTTTATTCCACATACTTTCGGCATTTTCACCAATTGAATGAAAGAAGTTTTGAACTTTTTCAGTAAATTTCAATTCTTTACCTTCTTGTGCAACAACTTTATTTAATTTGGATTTACTTACCGCAACTCCTAAACCAATATAAGTAGCAGCAGCAAGTGCTACAAGAGTCCCAATAATTGCAGGAGCTTTACTTTTTTTCTTTTCTTCTGCACCTTCTTTAGCAAAAGAATCAGGGGGATTATCTGCAATAGGAGCTGAAAATTGACCTGGGGAACTTAATAAATCCTGCACATTTTGATTTGGAGCAACATCTCCTTTAAAACTTACACCAGATACAGAACTTAGCATGAAAACCTCCTTTATAAACACTTTTGAATAACTATATAAAACGACTGATAAAAGTATTTTGTCTAAAACAGTTGTACTTTTCAATATTTGTTACAAAAATTTACATAAATTTTGGAATATTTTTTTATCCCGTGCCATCTTATATAGTAAAAGGAGAATAAAAAGCATGGGAACACAACAAGAAACACTTATTTATATTGAAGATCAAGAAAAATTAGATGCAAGCGTTGCAGCTAACGCGTTTGCACACAAAGACGTTAAAAACAGAGCATACATAAATACTCTTGGAGCAGAATTAGCTCTAAAATATTTAGCATCAGAAGATATAGACGTTTCAAATATTTATAATATTCATTCAATCAAAAAAATCCTTGAAGAAATGGATATTTCAGATATTATGCTTCCAAATATTCACATGGATGTTAGAGTTGTTTTTGACGAAAACGTTATTTTTATTCCAAAATCTCATTTTGAATATAATCTTGTTCCTGATATTTATCTTGTTTTCTATTTGGCAAAAGACTTGTCTTATGTTAAATTCCTTGGCTTTTTTGACCCTAAACTTATTAATAAAAACAATGCAAACGACAAGTATTATTTTATTGAAAAAGAAAAATTAAGTTCTGCAAAAGATTTGAAAAAATATATAGATTCACATCAAAAACCTTCCGTAGAAAACATTACCGACGAAGATTTATCAAATTCTGAAAGAATTATTGTTGCTATGTCTGACAATGATATTTCAGAAGAAGATAAAAAGTTCTTAATCAAACAATTGACTAAAAGCGCAGAACTTAGAGACAAATTTATTGAATATGAAAACTTTGAAACTCTTTCATACAAAGCTATGACAGATTCCGAAATCAAAAAACCGGAACCAAAAATCGAAGCTGAAACGACACTAACAGAAGAAAATACTTTACCTGTTGAAAATGAAATGCAAACACAAGAAATTTCTGATATCGAAGATATGGAACTTGAACCTATTGACGATATTGAAAATATAACTCTTGATACAATTGAGCCTATCAATGAAGAACCTATTGAATCAACAGAAGAAGCAAAAAAATCAGAAGGAAATAATAATTTAGCTGACACTGCAGCAAATATTGCCGGCACAATAGCTGCCGGAGCAGCAGCAGGAGCTATTGCAGGTGCAGCAGCTATGGCAGCAGGAGAAGTTGCTCAAGCCGCAAGTGCTGTAGAAGGAATTAGTTCCGCTGCAGAAGCTGGTATGGATTTAGTTAATACAGGATTAGACATAGCAAAGGATTTGACTTCTAATTCTAATAAAAATATTACTAACACATCTGAACCAACTGACACAATTTCTTTTGACAATGTTGATACTTCATCACTTGACTCTGGCAACGTTATACAAGAAAATATTGAACAGGATTCTATTTCTCTTGAAAACGTTGAACTTCCAGAAGTTGATACAAACGCAGATTTTGTAGACACAACTGACAACACAATTTCTTTTGACAATGTTGATACTTCATCACTTGGCTCTGATGACGTTGTACAAGAAAATATTGAACAAGATTCTATTTCTCTTGAAAATGTTGAACTTCCGGAAGTTGACACAAATACCGAGTTTGTAGACACAACTGACAACAAAATTTCTTTTGATAATATTTCAACAGAAAATCAAACAGACAATACTGTTGAACCTTTGAATATTAACGAAGAAACTATATCTTTAAATGATATTGATACTTCTACTATCGAACCGTTAGAAGAAACTTCAAATTTTTCAGAAGAAACTATTTCATTAGACAATATTGATACAACAAATGTAGAACCTCTTGACCCAATTGAAAATTTTGACGAAGAAACAATTTCATTTAACGATATTCAAGAACAAGAAGCTCAAACAGATACATCTGATTTTATGGATGATGTAGTATCACTTGATGATGAAATTCAAACAAATTTAACAGAACCTGAAAACTTAAACATTGAAAACAATCAAGCAGATGTACAACCGGAAGTAGAAAATACTTCAATAGAAAATTCTGCAACTCCGATAGAAGAAAAAACAGAAGAACCTGAAATTATTGAAAATGAAAACAAAACTCAAGAAGGTTTTGGCAAGAATTTATTAGAAAATCTTGCACCTGAAAACCTTGACAATATTTCAATAGAAGATTTGGGCTTGGATGATGAAAGTTTACCAGAAACAAATGCAGAAGATGTTTCTTCTGATGACTTACTTTCCCAAATTGATGATGTACTAAGTTCTTCTGCAACATCTAATACACCGGTAGAAGTTCCGGAAACAGAAACAACAAATAGTACAGATGCATCTCTTGAAGATATTGCAAATCTTGATGATTTGACAGATACACAAAATACAATCAGTGATGCTGATTTTAACGATTTTGCAACAGAAGCTCTAAATAATTTTGAAGCAAATGGCAATAATTCTTCTGACTTGAGTGATATTAGCGAACTTCTTGGAGACTCAACAGAAAACCAACCTGAGACAGCAGGAGAGAATTCTAACTTTGGTCAATCTGAAGAAAATGAAAGTATCGGAGTGTTATTTAATGATACTGATCCGGCTACTGATGCAGAACTTGATGAAATTGAAACTCCGGAATATGCGCAAGAACAAGCTGTTCCTGGAGCCGCATTAATGAAACAAAAGCCAAAATCAAACAAAAGCACTGCAATTGTAACAATTGCTCTAGTTGCAGTTTTAGCAGCTGCCTCTGCAGTAACATTCCTTAAACCAAAACAAGATGGTTCAACAGATATAGTTGAACCAATAGCTCCTCAAAATTCTGCAACAGAAAATACTAATAATGCAGCAGGAGACTCTAATGACAACATTTTAGCAACAAATACTCCGGATATTCAAAACGGAACTACTGTTAATGTTGCTAAAACTCAACAACCTAAAGAACTTAAAAATACAGCCGTAAAACCAAAACCAAAAAGCGCAGATGCATATATGGATGTAAGTAAATTAGTTTGGGATGTACCTGATAATTTGTCATACAGCCCTAAAATGCAAAACTATCTAAGAACTGCAGGAAAAAGTATAAAATTATCTTTATCAGCAGATTTGTTA
>CAKUQA010000034.1 GCA_934675225.1 uncultured Candidatus Melainabacteria bacterium
GATTAAATCAAAATATAATGCTTTTTGAATAGCATCATAAGCCCAAAATGTCGGGTCAATATCAGTAAATTTTACAGGTTGTGCTACAGTAGTATGTTCTTGACCTAAAGCTTTGATAGCCATAGATGCAAATTCTGCTCTGCTAACATTTTCATCAGGCTTGAATGTCCCATCAGGATATCCTACAATAACCCCTTGTTCTGTTAAAATTTCAATCTGTTTTGCAGCCCAATGGTCAGTAGCTACATCCGGATATGCAAGAGCAGGTACTACCATAAACAAGGTTACAAGAGCAGATAACATAATTTTTACTAAATTTTTCATATTACTCTCCTATAATAACTAATTCCACTAACATGCTACACATAAAAAATATTGTCGGCAATATTACTTAAAGTTATGTTAATAAATAGCAAAAATTTTTATTTGCATTTTTTAAGTTGTATAATAATAAGCATAAAAGGATACATACATTATGAAGATACCCCGTGTAAACAGATTTACAGTTGCTCGTGCTGCTGTTGTAACAAAGAGAACCGGAAAATTTTTAATAAGGAAAGCAGAAAATTTTTCATTAGAGCATGATGTCAATGCAGACAAAATTGTTTCTACTGTAATGTTTGCGAGTTCTCTTATTCCAAAATTAGATGCACAAATGGCAAAGTCTATAATAAAATCTCAAGATATATATGAACCGGCAGCTGAAGTTGTAAAAAAAGCTACAGTTACAAAAATTGTTCCTAAAACTGCTGACAAAATAAAATTAATGGCAAAAGGAACTCCGCAAAATCTTGAGAAATTGAGTAATTCATTTAATGATTTACTTTTAGATAATGAAAATAAAAAAAATCCATTAAATAATAAAGGTCGAATTTTTATTAGAGAAGCTAAAAGGCACGGTGTAAATCCAGAACTTTTGATGGCAATAGCTTTGCATGAATCTGCACGAGGAACTTCTTCCGCTGTGAGAGAAAGACATAATATTGGTGGAATAATGACATCAAAACAAAAATTGAAAATATTTTCAAATATTGACTTATGTATTGATCAAATGGCTGAAACATTGGCTTTCCACCATAGGGAAGATAAAATTAATACAGTAAAAGAACTTGCTTATGCAGGAAAGTATTGCGCTAAAAATGAAGCACAAGAATGGATTAAAGGCGTAATGTATTACCTGAATGAATTAAATGGATAAGCTCAAAATTTAGATTTTATTATGCTGCTTGATTAATATGCTTGCTATTTTGATTTGAGTTAGGTGCTTGTACTTGTTTATTATTGCCTTTCTTTCCAAAAATCATGTCCATTACAGGGTGAAGAATAATTTGAGAAAGAATTGGTGCACATAAAGCAAGTATAAATACAGTTGATACTATTGAACTTAGTTCTTTTAAGCCTTTACCGTAGTGGTAATCAGGGTTTGTATGGAGCAAATGTGTTAGTTTTCTTCTTAAATTCCTTTTTTGAACTTTATCGGTTGCTGTATCAATTTTAGATTGAAATGCATCATATAAGTCTATTTTACGTTTGTTTTCAGGAGATTTTTTAGCTTGCCAATTGCTCATTAATTTATAAACTTTATTTTTTACCGGTTTAATAAAGCCAAGAAATAGACCTAAACAAAATGTTTGATATAATAATTCTTTTGTTGCTGCATATTTTTTTGATTGTTCGTTTGCATGTTTATCATAATAAATAAATGCTGGTCGACCTGCAGCTTTAAGAGTTGTTTCTACTGCAATTGCACAAACAGTGTTTTGAGCGAAATCTGCGGCATTAGGATTTGCAAGAACTTTACGAATTCTTATTAAATTTTTTTGAACAGGAGTAACTTTCATACTACACCTTCATTCCTGAATGCAAATATGTAGACATTGAGTACATATTGGGCATTATAATATTTTTTTGTGGGGTAATTTTTTTGTTAGCTGTAATATTTGTTGGAGCTTTTATTTGAGTTTTTGCTTGTGGAGTACCACCATTTGGATCATAGCTTGGCATAAGTTTTTTCATAACAGGTGGCATAAACATGTTACAAAACTGAGGAACAAGATAACCGGCTGCCGCACATATTCCTAATAATGATAAAACAGCTTTGGTATTTCTATATGAAGTAGAACCTTTTTTAGCAATTAAACCGGTTAAACTTTCTGCAACAAGCCCTGCACAAAGAGTTGTTGGAACACCAATAAATTCTGTCATAAGTTCTCGAAGTGCTGCATATTTTCTTGCATCCGGTTTTTCTTTTTTATCAGTAATACTCAAAATTGGTCTAACCGTACCTTTACCACAAGCAATCGCCATTACGGTAAAAATAGGTTTGTTGTTTTCGCCCAATTTATTACAAATTTTTTGAATTAATGTCTGGTTTTTAGTTGCAGCCTCTGTAGCTACTTTACTGGTTGTCTGGGTAATTGTCATTTTTAATACGCATTCTGTATTAATTGTACTTTTTACACTCATACTTTAGCGCTTTAACAAAATTTTTCAACCCTATTGTAAAGAAATATTGCACTTTTTTTACTTATTTAAGTATGTTAGTTGGTAGTTTAATTTTTGTATTTTTGGGGGGGGGAAGGTTAATCTGCATACCAGTGGTCTAAATCTTTGTCTGCTTTAATCATTTTTTTTTCAATATCTTTTACAAGTTGTTCTAGGTTTTCTTGTTTTTTTTGTATTTCAATTTTATTTAAAGCTGTGTATATTTCATTGTTAAAGTAATTCTCTAAAACATTTTTAATATTTTTGCCACGATTGTGGTTATCTGTTTTTGTTATGAAGAAATTACAAATCTTGATACAGATAAAGTTTTTGTTTTATCTCACAGGTTAAACAAAATAGTGCAAGAAATGAAAGAATTAAAAGAAAAAATAAAGAAACTGGAGCAAGAGCTTGAATAGCAAAAAACAATATTTTGACGAAGCCGAAAGATTATATGTTCTTGATTACTGTTCTTTGGAAGAAATCGCAAACCGATTAAAGTTAAATCGTAAAACGGTTATGGCGTGGAAAGAACAAGGAGATTGGAATAATAAGCGGAAAAAGTTTTTATTATCTAAACAATCTTTCCACGAAGAGCTTTATGAATTTGCTCGAAAGTTGATGAAAGACATAACGGCAGATATTGATGCCGTAGAAAAAGTTGATCCAGGAAGAATGTATGCTTTTTGCAAAATTATCCCAATGTTTACCAAAGTCAAAGATTACGAAGATATTGTGGCTAAAAAAGAGCAAAAAGAAACTCACAAGGGGCTTACACCTGAATTGATTGCACAGATTGAAGAAGAAGTGCTAGGAATTACCCCAAATGACAGAACAAGTGAAGAAAACTAAATTTTTCTTACCGTATCAGATACGGTGGTTAAACGATAATTCAAAAGTAAAAATCTGGGAAAAGTCCAGAAGAATAGGAGCAACGTATGTTCAAAGTTATGAAGATGTAAGAGATTGTGTAAAGCGAATTGTACCTGCTGTTTGGTTTTCTTCTGCCGATGAATCTGCTGCTCGTGAGTATATGAGATACGGAACATCTTTAATAGATGAAGGCTATCAAAAACAATATAATACCGAACACGCTATGATGCAAAGATTGAAAAATATGTCGCAAGTAATCGGAATTCAGTTAGGCGAAGCTCTTGCTCCTGCATTTGGCAAAGTTTTAGATTTTGGTGAATCCACATTAAATATGTTAGATAAAATGTCTCCACAGATGAAAAGTTTTGTTGCCATATCTATTGCAGGACTGGGAATTCTTGCAACAAGTTTTGGTATTGCTTGTCTTATGGGTAGTAAACTCCTTAAATTTTATGGAGGATTACTATCTAGAGCGAGAGAATTAACTCCTGTTTTGGTTCAAAATTCTACAAGTATATTGGAATCAATGGGATTAAAAACAACTGCTCAAAATCTTACTTTAGGTTACAATCTAAAAGGTGGAGCGAATATTGGTAGCAAAAGTAAAAAATTGCATCGTAAAAGTTGCTCAAGTTATCCGAGACCATTTGCCACATTCTCCTGCTAAAACTGGTCCACTCAAAGATTTAAACAAAGTAAAAATCGTTGAAACCACTGCAAGTACAATTAAACCAATGCCACTAAAAAATGCTATGACTAAAACTCTCAGTTTTATGACAAACGGAACATTGAACGTAAGCAAAGGCAAAATTGGCACAAGTAGTGCAACTTCGTTTGTTGTTCAATATAATCCGACAATTACAATTTCAGGAATAGAATCAAAAGAAGAGTTTGTTAAACTTCTGAAACGACATAAAGACGAAGTTGTAAATATTATAAAACGAGAATTTGAACGTAAAGAGAGGTTGGCTTATTAAAAGCGTGAGCAGTGTGTGAAGCACAAAGTGCGTAACCGTTCTACGCTGACGTAAGAGTTTTTGAACGGAGTGATAAAAACTCCACAGGAAGAAAAAATGTTTGCACAACTTGGCGATATAAAATTTGAATTAATAACTTACTTTAACGGTTGGGATGAAACTGTTTCATATAATTATGTTCAGCACGATCGAATAGAAAACAAACCAGTTTTACAGTATTTAGGCAAAAATCTGCTTGAAGAAAATATCCGTTTAAACTTTCACCGATCATTTTGTGTTCCGGAAGATGAACTGAAAAACATTATTGAAGTTGCAGATAAAATAACTCCGCTAAAATTTATAAAAGGTAATGGTGAATACATAGGTGTTTTCGTTATTGAAGAAATAGGTAAAACAACAGAACAAACAACTCCTGAAGGAGATATTTTATCCATTCAAGTCGATTTAAGGCTAAAAGAATACACAGGGAAAATCCCTGAGAATAAAAAACAGGATAAAGGATTTAAGAAAAAATAATGACAGAATATTACAGTTACATAACCAAAGATTCAGACCGTTGGGATTTGATATCACAAAAATTCTACCAAACTCCGACATTGTATGAAGAAATAATTAAAGCAAATCCTGAGATTCCGATTGAACCAGTTTTACCATCAGGCATAAAACTCAAAATCCCAATTTTGGAAGATTCGGAAACTATTAAATTTGAGCTTCCTCCTTGGAAGAAATAATACCAAAATCGTTTGTACTTTGAAAATTAAATAATTACTGAATAGCCTGTTTGTAGTATAATTTACGCATGATTGATAAAAAAATGTTTGAAAAATATTCCACAACTACAAGTTTTGAACGTATTGTTTCATTCCTTTCTACCGAAAACGACACAGAAGATAAGGTTATAGACAAATACAATGATAATATTAGAATATCACAAGCACTATATCCTGAGTTGTCCGTATTAGAAGTAACTTTAAGAAATGCAATTGACACAGTGCTTAAAATTCATTTTGGTGAAAATTGGATTGAGAATGAAGTTAAATCAAACTTGTTACTAGATGAATATGATTACAATACTTTACTGAAAGCATATAATGATGTAGTAAAGGATTGCAAAGGAAAATCAAAACATTTTTCTATCGGTAAGGTTATTGCTAATCTTAATTTTGGCTTTTGGACTAATCTTTGTTTGAAAAAATACAATGCAAAAATATGGACTAAAAAAGGCATTTTTAAAGGTGTTTTTATAAATTATCCAAAAGGGAAACAACAACAAATTCACTATATCTCAAATTTATTAGTTTCTATTAGAAGACTAAGAAATAGAGTTTTTCATTATGAAATAATCTTGAAGGATCCAAATAAACTGTTGACTAAGTATAATGAAATTTTAGAAATGCTAAGTTACTTACCACAAAACAATCCCAAAATTCTAAAAGAAACTTCTAATTTCTTAGTTGTATTTAATGAAGTAACAGGCTCTAATAAAGCAAAAACCTAAAGCACTATACGGAAGACCGTAGGAAGAAACTTTAGGTTATTCATTTATATTATTTACTATAATCCAGTTTTTGTCAAGACTTCAGGCAGATTTTTTTAAGAAAATATAAGCTCATTCAGTAATTATTTAATCCCAATTTTGAAAGATTAAATAATGCTAATCCCCATTTTTGAACTATTTTATGAAAAGAAAAATATAACTAAAGACGTTTCTCCGTATGTTACCAATATTGAATATACGGACAATGAACATGGCGAATCTGACGAATTATCCATAACTTTTGAGGATTCTGAAAAATTATGGCAAGGTTCTTGGATTCCAAGCAAAGGCGATTGCTTAAGAGCATATATTGGTTACGAAGCTGAAAAGCTTTTAAACTGTGGAATTTTTGAAATTGACGAACTTGAATATGATACACCACCAGATACGATTACTGTTAAAGCTCTTGCAACAGGAATTAAAAAGCCACTTCGTCAGAAAAATTCTGTCGGATATGAAAATAAAACATTAAAACAAATTGCAAAAGAAATTGCAGATAAACACGGATACACTTTGGTTGGGAATGTCACAGATGTTCGTATTGATAGAATAACCCAAAATAAAGAACGTGACTTGAGTTTTCTTACAAAACTCGCAGAACAATATGGCTACATTTTTAAAATCGCTGAAAACAACCTTGTTTTCTATGATGTTAAAAAATTAAAAGGTGCAAAATCCACTCAAATCTTCTATAAATCAGATTTAACTCACATTAATTTTAGAGAAAAAACAAGCCAAAAGTATAAATCGGTTCAAGTAAGTTATTTCGATCCTAAGAAAAAGAAAACAGTAAAAGCAACCGCAAAAAACGATTCTGTTGTAAAAGGTGATACTTTAAAAATTAATGTCAGATGTTCAAATCGTAAAGATGCGATTGTGAAAGCTAAAGCTGCACTTGGAACTGCTGATACAAAAATAGAAGGTTCGCTTGATTTTGTTGGAAATCCTTATTTAATCGCAGGAACAAATATTGAAATTAAAGGTGTCGGACACTTTTCAGGCAAATATCATATAAGTTTAATTGCTTTGCCTATTTTATACTGGCTTGGGTGAAGTAATAATGTTAGCAAAATATTTTTCATTTCACTATCTAAAATCGTATTATACTCACCCTGTCTAGTCGATTTATATTTTGGAATGAGACAATCCGCATTTTCATGTTTTCTGTAGGCTTGAATCCATCTACGAAGTGTTCCGATTGAAATTGAGCTAAGAAAATTATATGCTTTGGGTAAAAATAATCCTGTGTTGTATAAATCTAGAAAATCTGAATCCGACTCTTTTATTGTTTTGTAATTTTTTCTTTTCTCAAGAGCGGCTTTTACAATGTTCATTCTATGATTTCGAGTAAGTTTTGCTTTATCTGTTACAAGTGTTTCGGATTTATAATCCAAAGGAATAAGTTTGGTTGATTTGTTTTCAGCTTCTCGGAGTTTTTGTTGAAGTTTCGGTTCTAAACTAGAAAACAGGATTTCATAAGAAGTTCCGCCATTGACTTTAACTTCACGAGCAATATATTTACTTTCAGGTTTATTAATCTCTAATCGTAAAGAACGAGTACTTTTTAAACCTTTTGCCTCTGCTATTTCTTTAATATTTATATAACTATCTTTCATCAAGAAACACATTAGCTCTGAAGATGATAAATTGGAACACCACTTCCGAGCATTGTGTCCGTTTCGTATCTATTGAAAAATTTTTCAAAAAACTAAAATTCTCAAAATGGACTTTGCCGAAATAATCATTTTATCCGTACAACTCCCACTCGGAGCTAAAATGCAATAATATTCTAGTAAAACGACCAACTTTCCTAAATAATCATTCTAACCGTTCAACCTAAAAATGTTTAATTTGACCGTTTTGGTGTACGGATAGATTGATTATTTCCTACCCCTTAAATGCCGATATATTGCTAACTTTCCCAAATAATACTTCTATCCGTTCAAACCAAACTGGTCGTTAAAATACACTTTTTTGTAATTTTTGTATCTCCTCAAACTTTTGTTGTGAATTTAAAGCTTTATTTTCTGATAATAATTCAGCTTCTTTAAGAATTTTTTCATGCTTTTTCAAAGACTCTCTAAAAAAATTCATTACACGGCGCATAACCTTCATTGTCATTTCAGCAGCATCAACATCCTGTTCTTCTGTTTGCAAAAGCTCAGTAATCTGCCGTAATAACTTAGATTTTTCCGCATCTAAATTTATCTTTTTAGGCTTTACTCCATACACTGCTCCAAAAGCAATTTTGGAATAATCAATACTTAAGTATTCTGGGGTTGAAACACTAACTTGGCTCGCTTTTTTTGAACTTGCTTTATTAGTTAATTTATAATTATCAACAGGGGTGAAT
>CAKUQA010000035.1 GCA_934675225.1 uncultured Candidatus Melainabacteria bacterium
AGTTAAGTCTGATATGATTACGTTGACAGTAATTTTCTGCGCTCTGTTAGCTGCAGTAATTTGGAATTTATTTACTTGGTGGCTCGGACTTCCTTCAAGTTCTTCTCATGCTCTAATTGGCGGACTTTTAGGGGCTGCAATCGTAAAAGCCGGTACAAGTGTTGTACATATTCATACATTGATGGATAAAGTTATTATTCCGATGTTTACATCACCTGTTTTAGGTTTTTGTGTTGGTTTTACGCTAATGCTTTTGATAGCTTGGGTTGTTATTGTTTTGAGAGAAACTCCAAATACTGTTAATAAACAGTTTAGAAAATTACAACTTTTGTCATCAGGTTTAATGGCTTTGAGCCACGGTTCAAACGATGCTCAAAAAACAATGGGTATAATTACTTTGGCATTATTGGCAGGTGGAGTTTTGAAACCGGATCCTACAGGCGGTTTTGAAATCCCTTTATATGTAATTATGGCTTGTGCCTTGACTATGGCTGCCGGCACAATGAACGGCGGTTGGAAAATTATCAAAACTATGGGACATAAAATAATTAAGCTTAAACCTATCCATGGTTTTGCGGCTGAAACTTCTGCTGCAGGCTTAATTTTGACAGCATCACATTTTGGTATTCCATTGAGTACGACCCATGTAATTTCAACTGCAATTATGGGTGTAGGTTCAACATTCCATGCTCATGCCGTAAAATGGAGAATTGTTGGAAATATTGTAATAGCTTGGGTTGTAACAATTCCTGCTTGTATGATTATTTCTTCAATTATATATTATTTAATTTACAAAATTGTTTAGTATATAGAAGTTATTTTTAGATGGTACTAAAATTAAATTAAACAAATGATGACTTTTTTATTAAAATTATTATAATTGTGGTATGAAAAAGTTTCTGGTTTTGTCATTAGTTTTAATACTTAGTTCGACAAGTTGTTTTGCTTGGGGTTGGAAGAAGAAAGAACAACCTAAAGTAGATACTTCTAATGTTGAAATTCAGGCGGAAGGCAAAGGATACAAGGGAACTTTGCCAGATGTTTCCAAAAACTTTAAAACCAATGAGCCGAAAAAGACAGCTCCTATTTTTGAGGATTCTAAAAACTTTAATTCTTCACAAGAGATTAAGCCTGTTCCAAGGGATAATCCTGCATTTGTAAATATTATTCTTAAAGAAGATAAAAATTCTCCTTATATAAATGAATTGAATTCTGACATTATTCCGCAACTTGAAAATTTGTTGTTATGTATTGAGAATAAAATGGATGTACAAAAATTTAATGCCAAAGTGTTTTTCTTTACTCAGACTGTTGAATATATGCAGAACGAATATGAGGGAAAACCTGAAATTAATTTCATATCATTTAAAAAATTGCAGGAATTGGGTAATCATGCAAAATCTGTAGCGACATTAAGACAAGAAGCTGAAAAATATAAACCTTATTTAGCATATACAGGGGCAGGTTATTTGTATAATGAAAATACAATTAATCAACAATTAGATTATTTAAAAACCGAGATTGAAGAAACAATAGTTATTTTAAAAGAAGCCCGATAGCTAATCTTTTAGAACAAAATTGCGTTGAATACAGTTTTATAGTAAAATTAAGTTATGAAAAAGATTATTTTAGCATTATTTTTATTGTGTTTGTTATGTTGTGGTTGCGGTAAAAAAGCTACTGTTAAGGATGATTTTGCAACAATTGTTCAACGAGATAAACTTATTGTTGGGGTTAGAAATGATGCACCGCCGTTTGGTTTTAAAGATAAAGACGGTAATATTATAGGTTATGATATTGATCTTGCAAGACTTATAGCTAAAGGAATATTGGGTAGTGAAAAAAAGGTTGAGCTTGTGCCTGTAACAGCTTCTAACAGGATTATGAAACTTAATTCCGGTGAAGTTGATTGTCTTATTGCAACAATGTCTATCACTGAGCAAAGACAACAATTTTTGAACTTTTCAACTCCATATTATATTGCGGGACAAGCTATATTAGTTAAAAGTTCAAGCAAAGCAGCTTCTTTAAGAGATTTTGAGGGTAAAAGATTAATTATAGTTTTTGGCTCAACGAGTGAAAAAAATCTACGTTCAAATGTTCCTGAAGTAATTGTTATCGGGTATAAAACATATAATGATGCATATAATGCTTTAAAAGCAGGAAAAGCAGATGGGATAGTGGCCGATGATACTATTCTTTTAGGCTTTTCAACAAATGATAAATCGGTAAAACTTTTGCCTAAACGTTATTCCAAAGAACCTTATGCGGTTGTTTTTAGAAAGGATGAAAATTCTACCAGATTAAATGCAAAAATAAATTATATAATTGAAAATTTGCAAAGCACCGGAAGGTTAAACAGACTTCAAGAAAAATGGAAAATTAAATAAATTTTCTCTTGTTTTTACTGGTTGTACAAATTTTTAATTTCGTCTTTAGCGTTTTGATTGATAAAATCTGTTAATTTTATCATGTTGTTAAAAATTTTTTCAGAAACTATATGTTCCATTTTGCAGGCAATTTCAACGGCTTCATTTTTATCTGCACCAAGAACATTTACAAAAAATGATGCAATATTTTCATGTTTTGTTAAAATATTTTTAGCAATATCTTCGCCTTTTTGAGTTAAAGTAATTGGCGAATATGGTGCGTAATTTATAAGTTTTTTTTCTGATAAAACATTTAAGGCGCCAGTTACAGATGCTTTTTTTACATTTAATTTGTTTGCAATTTCTGTAACTTTTGCATTCCCGTTTTTTAGAATTTGAATATAAATTTCTTCAATATAATCTTCAAGGCTAACAGATAATTTTTCCATTTATATTCTCCTGATTGTTGAGATTAATTCAGATGGAGTGTCTATAATATAGTTAGCTCCCTCTAAATCTTTTTTATCACGAAATCCCCAAGTTACACCGATACAAGGAAGATTTGAGTTTTTGGCAGTTGCGACATCAACCTCGGAATCTCCGATATATATGCTATCATTATTTGTTGCACCGAGTTCTTTCATAGCCTTAAAAACCCCATCTGGTGCAGGTTTTTTTGGTACATTGTCTGCTTGCCCGATTGCAATATCTATTAAATTATCAAAATATTTTTTACATAATTCTTTTACCGCAAAATCGAATTTGTTAGATACAACGCCTATTTTCACCCCTTGACTTTTTAGTTTGGTCAGTATCTCTAAGATACCATTATAGGGTTTAGTATGGTTGTACATGTTTTCTGCATAATGTTGTTTGAAAATTGAAAGACATTTTTCTGTCGTTTCTGTACTACAATTTTCCGGAACGGCTCTTTCTATTAATTTTCTAACCCCATCTCCGACAAAATGGCGGATTTCTTCAATTGAATGTTTGGGAAATCCAAATTGTTCTAATGCGTAATTTGTACTGTCTTTCAAGTCTTGTAAAGTGTTTAAAAGTGTTCCGTCTAAATCGAAAATTGCATTTTTTATCATATTTTAACCTAAAATTCTTGAATAAATTTGGTTTACGTTCTTTAGAAAATCGTCTTTATTGAAAATTTCATCAATTTCCATAGGTGTTAATAGTTTTTCTATATCTTTATCATTCAATAGGTTTATTCTAAAATCTCCATCGTTTTCAAACGCATCAAGAGCATTTCTTTGTACCAAGCGATAGGCTTCTTCTCTCGTTAAACCTTTTTCAATCAGTTTTAACAAAACTTTTTGTGAATAAACAATTCCACCAAATTTATTAGTGTTTTTTAACATATTTTTTTCATGAACAACAAGATTTTTCACAATCCCATTAAATCTGTTTAGCATAAAATCAACTAAAGTAAGACTATCCGGAAAAATAATTCGTTCGGCAGAACTGTGAGAAATATCTCTTTCGTGCCAAAGAGGAATGTTTTCCAGTGCTACTATGGAATTTGCTCTGACTACACGAGCAAGTCCACATAAATTTTCGGAAAGCACAGGATTTTTTTTATGTGGCATAGCAGAAGAACCTTTTTGTTTTTTTGCAAAACCTTCTTCAACTTCCAAAACTTCGGTACGTTGCAAATGTCGAATTTCTGTTGCAAATTGTTCTATCACGCCGGCAATTAATGCTAATGATTGCATAAAGTATGCATGGTAGTCTCTTGCGATAATTTGAGTAGAAATTCTAGCAGGTACTAAGTTCAGTTTTTTGCAAGTTAGTGCTTCAACTTCCGGTGGAATATTGCTATAAGTTCCAACAGGGCCTGAAATTTGTCCAACACGAATTTCATCAAGTGCATGAATAAAGTTTGCACGTTGGCGTTCTAAAATATCAATCCAACTGCAAATTTTAATTCCAAACGTCATAATCTCTGCGTGTATGCCGTGTGAACGACCGATACAAACAGTGTTTTTATGTTTTTGAGCTAATTCTTTCATGGATTGTATAGTTTCATCTAAATCCTGAATAATAATTTTTCCGCTGTCTTGTATTTGTAAAGCAAAGGCAGTGTCTATTACATCGGAACTTGTCATTCCTACGTGCATATATTTTGCCAATTCCCCAAGACTTTCGTTTACGCAGGTTAAAAAGGCGATTACATCGTGCTTTACTTCGGCTTCAATTTCATCTATTCTTTCTATATTGAATTTGGCTTTTGTTTTTAATTCTGCGACATCTTCCTTTGGGAAAATACCCAAATCTGCATAGGCTTCTGCAACGGCAATTTCTACATTTAAATAGTATTGGAATTTGGAATTTAAATCCCAAATTTTTTTCATTTCTTCACGTGAATATCTATCAATCATAGCTCTATTATATCATAAAATATGTTTATTAAAAGTGGAAAGTAGCAAACTTGATTTTATTTACTTTATACTTTATAATCGTTTTTATGATAGAAAGAGCTGAAAAAGAATTAAAAAAATTATTAGATGGAAATAAGAATTTTGTAAATGGAACTCCGACAACTAAAAATATGTCACTAGAAACTTTGCAAAAGTATGCATTTCATCAAGAGCCTTACGCTTGTGTTTTGACTTGTTCGGATTCGCGTGTAGTGCCGGAGATTATTTTTGATTGTGGTATAGGGGAACTTTTTGTTGTTCGAGTTGCGGGAATGACTACAGGGCCAAATGTTGTTGAAAGTGTTGAGTACGCGGTTAAAAAGTTAGGTGTTCCTTTGGTTATATTATTGGGGCATGATGATTGTGGGGTTATGAAGTACGCCAAGGAACATTATCCTGAACCTATGAAAGATTTTTCATCAATCCTTAAATGTGTTTATCCGGTGCTAAATCATAAAGAAGAAATTTCTTGTCATAACTTTTTTGCACAAGAGCATACAAGATGGGTAGAAGATTATTTAAGGAAGCATTCTGTAATTATAAACGAAGCAGTCAAAGAGGGTAAGGTTAGTATAGCTAATTGTCATTTTGACCATTCAACAGGATTAGTAAGTTTAATATAGATTAAAACCAAAGGACTGATTTTATCAGTCCTTTAGTTTGTATATTTAAAATTCCGGTTGAGTTACTTTTATCATTTTTTCATATTCTTCGACCGAAACGGTATCCGGAGCTTTGGATTTTTTTTCTAATGCTCGTTTCAACAATTCAGGTTCTTTGTTTCTTAATTTACTTTTAGCGGTGACAATATCTGTTCCTATTGTATTTTTTATATGGTGTATAGTTTTTTCAGAAGGAGCTCCTTTGTTATTCATAAAGTTTTGAGCTTTGTAGCTTGCCCAATCGTCAGAAAGTTCTTCAACCGTTGTATACCCCATGTCCAATTTCCCATTTAGTCTTTTATCAACTTCGTTTTCAAGAACATTTGTAATGTAATCTTTTTGACTTTCAAAATGACATGGAAGTACAACTTTATTTCCAATAATTTCTTCGGGTTCTCGGTTTTCATATTTTTTCAAAAGTTCCGCTGCAATATTTAAGTGAGCAAGTTCAAATGCAAGAAATTCTTCCCAAATTAATTTTAATTTATCATTTTCTTCGTCAATGTAACAATTGTAGTATGTGCAAACTTCTGTAAATTCGTGTAAGAGTAGTTTTTCATAAGGTGTTTCGCAAGGGTCTATCAAGCTTTCGTACATTGTAACGTGTTCTTCTTCAACATCACAAATTTCTCCGTAAACTTTTCTTAAATCATCATTTGCATACATCATACCATGTTCTGCATAAAAATTGTGTGTTTGTTGTTCTCCTGAAAGAAGGGTGTATATATTTACTTTAGTTTGTGGAGAGGCTGTATTTTTATCATAAGATTTACGAAGTCTTATTCCGTTATCATTGTGATGATATTGGGTTGGGCGACCTATTATAACATCAGTTTGGTTTTGTAATATATTATCAGGATTAATTCCGTCAATCAAATATGCCCATTGACTGTATCTGTAAAGATGGTCAAAGTCTTCCAGCAAACCAAAGTTAAATGTTTCTTTTACATATTCATCAGGTTCATTTTGTGCAAGCCAAGCAGTAAGGTCTACTGCTACTTGTTCATACCCTAGAGTTGTTTCTAATACTGTTTGACAAGCCGGAGTCATCCAATTTACGGTTGTTTGTTGCATATCCTCAATTCTGCTCATTAATGCAATAAGGTTTCTGTCGTTGTAATCTTGGCAACTCCTTGCAAAATGGTGTTTAAATCCCCAAGCCTCAATTTCAATTCCATTCATTAAAATTTGGCGTGTTCTTGAATAGCAATTAACATCATATTTATTAAAAGGTCTTTTTACTATATCATGCCAGCTTCTGAGTTGTTTATCTAAGGAAATTCCTTTTTCTTTAAGCGGATTAAATGTCATTTTTTTCTCCTTTCATTTTATCTGTATAAAATATTTATGGCGTTATTGGGCTTCTTTGTAATGAGTTTTTATCTAATTGTTTAAAGCCCAAGCAAAAAGCTCGCCTGCTTGTTTGTTGTAATTTTTGCCATCATGTTTCGCAAATAAATTTTCATAATGACTTAAAGCACTTCCATCTGCTGAAAATGATGGATTTGTCATCATTAAACGGTGTGTTGTTGTATCGTATCTTAAAGGGAATAAATCTCCCATTTGCATAAAACTTGGTAATTTATCACTCGCTAAATTGTATCCGAATAGTGCTGTTTTTATTCGATTTAAGATTTGTTCATAAGATAAACCACCTTCGTTATTATCATTTGAAATTTCTACACCGGGGGCGTAATCTCTTTGGTACTTTAATTTCTCTGATAAATTTTTTACGGCGTTAAAGTTGTCGCCGGTAATGTAATCAGTACCGGCATTTAGCCCCATTAGTCTGTATCTTTCGAAGTCATTTGAACTTTTTTCGCCTACAAAGCTTATATTGGTTTTGCCCGAACGAAATCTTATTTCGTTTAAGATATATTGTATTTGATGGTAATTTGGCAAAGCTCCAACTCCTGTATAATTCTGCATATCATATCCGCCAATATGTTTTGCAGAATCTATAAACATACATTCAAAACCTAAATTCATAAGTTTTACGCATTCATTTATATAAATTTCAACATGTTCTTGGTTGTGCCAATTGAAGGTTTCATCATTTGAATATGGTCGTGCAATTTTTATTTGATCTGCTGAAATAACATTTCTAAATCCGACTTTTATTCCTCTAAAATGTGCTAAATCTACAAACGCTTTTAATTGTTCTTCTGCTGATATTTTTTCAATAATTGAGTAATCTATAATATTATTGCTGTAACTTGTGTTAAGTCTTATTCCATAAAGTGAGTTTTCTTTAAATGGCCCTTTTTCATAGGCATCACCATAAATATTTTGCCAAATTTGAGATAAGATTATACAATTTGCAAAACTTTTTGCAGAAGGTGGAATTGCCGGTAAAAGTTTGATGCAACTCAAAATTCCACTACATGTGCAACCATTATCCATTGTTGCGATTGCTCTATTGTTTATTTCTATATAATTTGCAAGTCGCCCCCATTTGTCCCCATAATTCGGTGTTTCAATTTTATCGGGAAATTTTTCATAGAAATTCCCGCTTTCTGACAAAGTAACAATAATTTCAATAGCTTTTTTAACAGAAAGTTTTAATAAGTCTGCAGGGACTATGTTTCCAAGCCATCTTTTGTTATAAGCTCCTCCTATTCCATGGAATGCAATATATTCACTAAATTTATCTTTTTTCAAATTAATTGTTTCATCAAAAGCTTTTAATAAATTATTTATGGAATTCATAACAAATTTATAAATAAATTAATATATAAATA
>CAKUQA010000036.1 GCA_934675225.1 uncultured Candidatus Melainabacteria bacterium
CACACTACCTTTAGAGCCTTTTGGAAATTGCACAATATCCCAATCAAAAGTAGCTTCTTCTCTCAATTTTGGTACCATCCAGCGTCCGGAAATATACATTCCAAGCTTTTCTTGCAGAAACATTTGAGCCATAGTTGCACTTGCGCTTTCAGATTTTAAAGGCGCAACATGATATTTTTTCCGCAAATCTGCATAAAAATTCAAACCGGCTTGCGAACCTTTTTCATTAATTTCATCAGGCAAAAAACCTCCACCATTACTCATTAAGTATGGTAAATAAAAAAGAGGTTCTTCCTCAAAACTTACGCCAAACGTATCTTTATCCGTTAACTTTTGAGCAATTTTCAAAAAATCAGAAAAAGTCCAATCTGAATTTGGATAAGCTAAATGTTTTTTATCAAACAAATCTTTATTATAAAAAACAACTAAATTTGAAACATCTCGAGGAATTGCATACAATTTCCCATTCCAACTCAAAGCTTCTAAAGCTTGAGGATAAAAACTTTTTGACGTATTTAATTCTTCCAGCAAACCGGCATTTGCATAAACAGGCAAATATAAATTATTAATAAAAATCACATCAGGAGCCGTATTTGAGGCAAACAAAAGATGAATTTTTTGAAAATAGTTTTGCGGAATATGCATAAAATCCACTTTTATATCCGGATTTTTTTTCTCAAAATCAGCCAATATAGGCTTCAAAACATCAATTTCAGACTTTGATCCCCAACTTGCAAATTCAACAGTTGTTTTTATATCTTTCTTACCACAACCGGATAAAAGAACAGTAGAAAGCAGTAAAATCAAAAAAATTTTTCTAAAAAACGCATACCAAATATCTTTATGGGAATAAAACTCTAACTTCACTACTTAGTCCTTTACATCACTATAATTCGATTAATACGCCCATTTTTTTATCGTTTACTTCTACTAAAGACTTAAACCCGCCTGCTTTTACCATATAAACATTGGCATTATCCTGTCTTACTTGAATTGGGCTGGTAACATTTGAGTTAAATCTTTTTAACACAAATACTTCATCATTAACCTTACCAATCAAAGCTGATTTACCTTCCAAGTTTACAATATAAAAACCTTTGTTATTATCAATATTATAACCTGATTTTACGATTAAACCATTTAAATAAGACGCTTTTGTTTCCTTTCTCAATTGAGTAATAGGATTTGTTTGAGGCTTTGAAACTTTTTTCTGCGGCTTATTAACAGGCATAGCTTGTTCTTTTTGAGCAACAGGTTGAATTGGAGTTTGGGCTGCCGACTGTTCACTGACAACTTTTTCCATTTCATGTTCTTTATCAATTATTGAGAAAAATTCATCTACTGATGACATTATATAGTTTGAATCAGAAAATCTAATTCTGTTTCTATCTACATCTGCAACATCAAGAGCACCGCCCCTTAGTTTTCTTGGATTAGTATGAAGTGCCGAGCCACCAAGTTTTACATTCTTTTGTTCTTTCAATGGTAATTCATTTTCATACTTTTTAAATCTGCTTTTTGCTTTTGCGCGACTCGTTTGCTCAAGCTCAGTTTTGTGCCTGTCAAATGCCTTGAACTTGATAGTATTTTGAATAGCATCATCTTCACTTTGAACTTCAACTATTTCAGGTTCAATTTCCCTTTTACGAACTGTATTCTCCGCAACTTCCGAAACCATTTTTTCCAAAGCTTGACGTTTTTTATTCAATTTTTTTACAGGTTCTGCTGGAGTTTTTATAAACGCATAAGTTCCTTTATTATTAGCACGCGGAACCGGTTTTGCAGAAGCATCCAAGTATCTTCTGTATTTTACCTGCCAAGATAATTCATCATTATTGGTTATATCGTTATACTTAAAAGTTCTATTTCCTGTATAACTTTGTTCCATTTGCTCGGCTAAAGATGCCTGAACTTCTTTTGAGGCAGAAGCAATTGCACCAATTAATCGAATTATAAACATCAAACCAAACAAGGATGCTAAAGTAATACCAACCGGTTTTATGCCTTTTTTAGTTTTATGCATAATCTTTGAAAACACCGAAACATTCTCAACTCTTGGCATTTCTGAAACATCTCTCATTTCTTGAGAAGAATTATTTTGGGCAAAAGTTTCCGGAGAAGGAACAACAGATGAAATAGATTTATTTGGAGCTTGTGCTACTTTTTCTTGCTTAACCTCATTTATCAATTCAGTTAATTGCGCACGTCTGTCTTGTCTATTCTTTTTGTCCAAAGGATTTACTTCAGTCAAAGCAATTTTTGGCGCACTTGCTTGTTTTTTTGTTTCAACTTTTTTATTATTTGGAATATTTTGAGAATTTATACTTTTTTGAGCATTTTTATCGTTTGTATTTTTTGTTACAACCGGAGCAGATGCCTTATTCACAGTAACTTCTGTTTTTGGAGCATATTTTGGTAAAATATCTTGCTTACCAATGTTGTTTTTCACCGCATTTGCCTGAGCAATTAACGTTTTATATTCTTTTTGTTCTTCTGTAACAGGAGTACTTCTTTGTGCATTTGTCTTAATATCAAGCGGCTTAGTAGTAATCAATGTAACCTTTGTATAACCGCCATTTGTATCATTTACGGTTTTTACATCAACGTTTGAAACTAAATCTCTAACCCCACTTAAATTTGATGCACTATAACCGGAACTTTGAACTTTTGGAATTAGAATTACATACTTATTGTCAGATTTCTTTCTGACCATAACATTATCGTTATAGCCATTAGAAGTAAATAATGTAACATTAACGGAACTATTTGAAGCTCTTTTCAAATCAAGCTGCACAAGATTATTTCCGCCATTGGCAAATGTTTCGGAAACAGATGCAGTCGCAAGAGCAAGCAATAAAGTTATACCAATTATATTAGATTTTTTCACTACCATTTTCTACCGTCAAAATTTTCCCTTATATTATATAATACTTTGAGAGTTCAAAAATTGCCAATTTGTTAAAAATTTCTTCTTTTATGTTACAATTTATGAAGAAATTATAGCACAAATTATAGGAAATATATCGTATGAAAAGCGGATTTACTGCAATTATAGGACGACCAAATGTAGGGAAGTCAACATTATTAAACCAAATTCTTGGCCAAAAAATAGTTATAGCAACAGACAAAGCTCAAACAACCAGAAAAAGAATTAAAGGAATTTATACAACAAAACAAGGACAAATAGTGTTTATTGACACTCCGGGAGTACACAAACCTTTAAATAAGTTAGGAGAATTTCTTCTTGAAGAATCCAAAATGGCTGTCCCTGATGCTGATTTAATTCTATTCCTTGTTGATGGCTCCGAGCCGGCCGGAAAGGGTGATAAATGGATTGCTCAAAACTTATTGCAGACCGAAATTCCGATAGTAATAGTAATGAATAAAGTTGACAAACTAAAAAAAATAAACAAAGTTGAAGAAAATCTTTTAACCTACAAACTTTTATTTGAAAAAAATTATCCTGTAGTAAAAATTTCTGCCAAAACAGGAAGAAATATTGACACATTAATTAAAAACATTTACAAAAATCTTCCAGAAGGAGACTTACTTTACCCTGAAGATGTAGTAACAGAAGAAACGATGAGAGATGTTACAGAAGAAGTAATTCGAGAAAAAATTCTATTAAATACATCTGACGAAATCCCACATTCTGTAGCTGTAAAAATTGAAAGTTATACAGAAAGCGACGACATTGATAGAATTTATGCATCAATCTATTGTGAAACAAAGAGCCAAAAAGGGATTTTGATTGGGAAAGGCGGTAACTTGCTCAAAAAAATCGGCACAGAAGCACGTTTAGAACTTGAAAAAATTGTTGAGAAAAAAGTTTTTCTTGGACTAGAAGTAAAAATTGACAAAGATTGGCGCAAAAAGCAAAAATCTCTAAAAAACTTTGGCTATGAACAAGAAAAATAATAATAGCATCATTAAAAGATACTATACGTTTAACTTATAACCGCCACCATAAATTGTTTCGATGTATTTTTTACCATTTGCAATTTTATCAATTTTGCTTCTCAAATGTCTGATGTGCACTCTAATTGTTTCAATATCATCATCAGGAGAATATCCCCAGATATCTTTTAATAATTGGGCAGACGACACCATATTTCCGTGATTTTGGAACAACAAATTAAAAATTTCAAATTCTATCGGAGTTAATTTCGCCTGTTTTTCTCCAATTATTACACTGTATAATTCCGGTAAAAGAGTTATATCTCCAAGAGTTAATAACTCTCTGGTTGAAGCACTTTCTGGTATTTGGCGAGCTCGTTTTAACAACGCTCTCACCCTAACTTGCAATTCTTCCATTTCAAAAGGTTTTACTAAATAATCATCAACACCTATATTAAAGCCTTTAACTTTATCATTGACTTGAGAAAGAGCTGTTAACATTAATATAGGAATGTCTTTAGTTTCCTCATTTTTTCGAATTCTTTGTGCCACAGTAAATCCATCTACATCAGGCATCATTACATCTAAAACAACCAGAGCCGGAATTTCTTGTTTGCACAATGCAAAACCTTTAATTCCGTCATAAGCCTGAATAACCTTATAACCGGATAATTCTAAGTTAACTTTTATAAGCTCATTTATTGCAATATCATCGTCTATTACTAAAATCTTATTCATACTTTGAATTCTATAAATAAAACAAATAAAATACAACCTTTTTTGTTAAAAAATATTAATATAAATAGGTCATTGGAAGAATACATTATAACTTAATTTCAGCTATATTAATATGAAAAGATTTGTAAATAAATTTTGAAAAAGTGTAAAATTTACATATTTTCAGATTTTTATTGTATTATGTTAATTGCATAAACAAAAATTGTAGAAGTAAGTATACATTTATAGGAGGCACATGAATTGGCAGTAACATCACCATTTACAGCATTTAAGAACGGTAAAAAAGAAATCCACTTAGGACAGCACGTTTTAGCAGAATTTTTTGAATGTGATCCAAACACATTGAACAGTGTAGATAAAGTAGAAAAATACATGGTGGATGCCGCCCTTGAATGTGGTGCGACTGTTGTTCAAAAATGTTTCCATGTTTTTAATCCTTATGGAGTTTCAGGCGTAGTTATTATTTCAGAAAGCCACTTGGCTATTCATACTTGGCCGGAACTTGGATATGCTGCAGTTGATTTATTCACTTGTGGCGATAAATGTGACCCGAAAGTTTCTTATGAATTCTTGAAAAAGAAATTTAACTCTAAAAAAGCAACTTTCTCTGAATTAAAAAGAGGAATTATTGACGAAGAAACTCTTAAAGTTGCTGAAAAGCCTTTTGAAATTATGCAACAATTTGCAGATTAAAAAATATAAAAATTTAAAATAAAAAGACCACTGTCACAAGTGGTCTTTTTTATTTGTTAATTCATGTAAAAAATTTGACCAAAATACATGACAACAAAACTCTCTTTTTATAATATTAACTTATTAGGGGGTAGAAATGCCGGAAGATTTAATAGAAAAGAAATCGAATTTTGACTTAACATCTAGGAGCGCTTTTTCAAACAACGAGGAAGTATTTACATCTCGCTCTTATGCTGCTTTATTAGCAAAAAATACAATCCCATATTCTCATAGAAAAATTGCTGATAACTATGTGATTATTAAAAAAGTATTTAAGTTCCAAGCAGTTATGTCTAGGATTTCTAATGCAGAAAAAGCTCTTTTGGCTAAATACGACTTCAATACACTTGAATTTACTACCGTAAAGCAAATGTATGAAGAATTATCACTACTTCAAAAATGGTCAATGTCTGCAAATGAAGAACTTAAAAAAGATTCTGACGCTATTTTAGAAATAAGAACAAAAGAGTTAAAATACATCGTAGCAACAAGCTATGCTTGCATTTCAAACGAAATATACAAAGGTTATTTGGCTTTAGAAAACTACTTTATTGAAATCAGTAAATATAATGACTAATTATTCATTTATTGTTGCTTTTATAAGCTTATAGATAGTTTCAATTTTTGCTATATCTTTGAGATTTTGGATATCAGAAATCATTTCACTAATCAATTCTTCTTGAGATTTGATATGATCAAATGCAAATAAATCAGCACAAGAAACATCCAACACTTCAACAAATTTTTCTAAAGTGTCAGCTGTTAAAAAGTTTTCACCTGTTTCTATTCCGCTAAGCGTTCTAGTGGCAATATCAATTCTTTCTGCAAGTTGTTCTTGTGTAAGCCCTCTTTTTTGCCTAAGTCTTTTTATTTTCGCCCCTAATTGTTTCTTTATTTCCACGTTTAAACCTCAAACTAATTCTAAAAGATAACTCAATTTATCAAAATGAGCTTAAAGTGATAAAATAACCAATACATAGATATAAAATATCTAGTTTGTGTCAATATTTGTAAACAAATGTAAACCACCAAACATCTTGATATAACTGGGATATAAAAAATATATGAAATTTAGTATCATATTTATGCAATTTTAAGAGACAAAATGTTTTTACATAAGAGTAAGATGTGCAATTGCCAATAGATACTACAAGATATTAAGGAGATTGAAGTATGACAAAAGATTTAGTTCAAAAAGTTAACATTGGAGGAGTTGAATTTAATTCAAAAGCGATTAAATCCTCAAAAGAAGTTGAAAATAATGGTAAAAAATCATTTATTGTTTCATTTAAAAATGGGACAACTATTGAATATCCTGAACAAGCAAAAAAGAATGATGCTCAAGTAATGGGAGGTAAAATCGGAGGAGAAAATCGCTCTGTTTTTACAAGAATCTCAAATGCTAAAATATCAGGTTCAAAAGACGAGGATCATATTGTTCTAAACGGTTGCAAAAGCTGTTTTGTAGATTTGGCAAACGATAATGCTAAAGCTGATACTGTAGTTTTTCGAAATAGCCAAAAAGATGGAACTAAATGGATATCAATGCACAATAGAGTAAAATTAGATAAAAATGATACAGGAACTGTGCAATATGAAAAAGTAACTAATGACGATTTTGGCTCTATAACAACAGAAACTATCGAAAAAACAGATGTTGGGCAAGGCTATATGGCAGAAGATAGGTATAAAAAATAATTTTATTATTATATATGTTTTGAGGCGAGGGTTTAACCCTTGCCTTTAAAGTTTAAAATTTATCAATATTTTAATTGATTGACAGTTAGTAAAATATTTTTTATTATTTTAGGTGTATATTTTGACTTATTATTTATTAGTGATATTTTGGCGGCAAATGATGAATTGAAAAGAAATATAGGAGTTATGAAAAATGAGTCCAAATGATATTGTTTCTATTGCTGGGGCAGTTGCGATTGCCATAATGAGAATATATTTTAGAGTAAAATTCAAACAGTCAGAGCGAAAATTTAAGATATAAGGTAATTAAAAATGAATGCAAGTGATGTATTTTCTTTGTCAATCCCAATATTTTTTATAATTGTAGGTACATATTTCAATTATAAATTCAATCAAATTGAAAAAGAAAATGAAATTGACACTAAGAAAGCTCATTAGTATTGGTTGTACACCATTGTGTGTTTTTACTAAAAATTTATAACAAAAAAGACTGAGAAAATTCTCAGTCTTTTTTATAAAATGTTTATTTAATAAACTATGCTTGAGCTTCTTCCGGAGCTTGAGCAGCTGCAGCTTCTGCAGCAGCTTTTGCCTCTGCTTCTGCTTGAGCCTTAGCTTGAGCTTTTTTAGAAAGTTTAACTGTTTCTTTTTTTACATAGTTTAAAGTACCATCTTCGTTGCAATTTTTAATCAAATATGCAACTGTTTCAGTTGGTTGAGCACCTTTTTTAACCCAATCCAAAGCTGCAACTTTATCTAATTTCATTTCTTTTGTTTTTGGATTGTAGTGTCCAAGTTCTTGAACCGGTCTACCTTCACGTTTTGTAGTTGAATTAATAACAATTACTCTGTATGTAGGGTTCTTTTTAGCGCCCAATCTTTTCAATCTGATTTTTAACATTTTAATTTTCCCTTATTTTTTGCTGTAACTTGCGAGTTCTCAAACACTGCAGCCGCGCCGTATCCTTAAACTCTTGAACAAGGCTAAGAGGAATTGCCTTATTCCACAATAGATTAAAACACAAAATTTTTAAGTAATCAAGAAAGAATTAACAAATTTTACGAAATAATGTTTTAAAACCTAACCAATAACCTTTAAAATATAAATATTTCATTAAGGAG
>CAKUQA010000037.1 GCA_934675225.1 uncultured Candidatus Melainabacteria bacterium
TTTGCATCGATAACACCATAAAAATGTCTATTCATGTCCTTGTTGATTTTTCTAAAATCTCTTATTCTGTTCATAGGCAGAATATCATTTATGCTTTGTTCTTGTCTCATTTTGCTTGCTATTGCCATTTTATCATTTGGAGGAATGAATTTTGATGAGCGTTCAGATACACTTAAATCTGCACTAATTTCGCTCATATTTTGGTAAAAATTATCAAAATATTCAAACATTTCATCTTCATTTTTAACTAATTTTTGTTCTCCATTTAGGTCTGCTTTGTATAAATTATTTAATTTTTCAAGAATATCCATAAACATTATGCGTAAGTCTTTTTCTTTAAAACCTTCCGGAACTTTACTGTCATTTGCTGCAGCTCTTGCAATAAAGTGAAAATTAGGATTTTTTTGTAGCGGAGTCATGGTGAATAAAACATTCGCCATTCTTGTTGTGTATAAATCGTACATTTTGGCTGCAAGTTCCGGTTTGTTATTTTGTTTTAATTCTAATGATTTTGCATACATTGAATGGAAAGGATTTACTGACAAATTTATTTGATCTAATTTGTCATAGTTTTCAGGTTTGCTGTAATATTCTACATATTTTTCCATACGTTTTTGAGCTTTTGTGTTTTTGATATTCCAGCCTGAGGTGTCAAAATAAACAGGCAGGTTAAATACTTTTTTAAATCTTTTGGCAATATCTATAAAATCGTGTTCGACTCCATTATTATCTTTTAAAAGTATTTCACTGCAATCTGCATCATGGAAAGGTATTGACATAGGGTGTTTGTCATTATTTCTATGGAAAATTGAAAATCCCATGCGTTTATTTAATTCTTCAAAACCGTCTGTTAGTGATGAAAAATCATTCCAACTCATTTTGTTAATTTGGTTTGCAGTTTCTTTTATTGGAGCTTTGGCGCTTGCATAACAATGTACACAAATATTTCTGCAGCCTCGATTTACTGCAATTTCGGCGACAGAGTTTGCGACAAAAGCTATTTCTTTCATATTTAAGCCATCAAAAACTTTTATGCCTTCTTGAATTCCATCTAATTTATTTAAGTCAAAGTTGTATAATTCTAAGTTTTTTACTTTTGAAAGGGCTTCTTTGGCGGTGTTTAAGTATGTTTGAGCAGCAAAGAATTTGCTGGAATGTATGTTAACAGGCATAGCTCCACTAAAACTGGGGTTGTAATTTTGTTGTTGAAGTGGAGCTTGTTGAAAAGCTTGAATTTTACTTGGACTACGATTTAAAGATATATTGGGATAATTTGTTATCGATTGAATTTTCATATTTTTAGAAAAAAAGCTAAAAATAATAATTGCTATTTGCGGATAAAAAGATTAAATTTTGTAATATAAATTTGGCGTAATATTATAAAATCTGTGTAATAAAGAAACTTCGCTTGATAATAGGATAAATATAAGAATAATAATTATTACATATTTAATGATTTCAAAGTTGTATTTTGATTTAGGTGATTTGAATAATAAAAACAATGGAAGCATTAATGGTATAAAATATTTTCCGTTAAGACCTAAAATTACATTATTTGCTACTGGAGACCACATTATATATAAACTTGTATAAGTTATTAAAACTCCAATTAAAAGAGTTATTCCAATAACTGATTTTTGCCATTTTGTTAATTGGAAATTATATTCGTCAGTTCTAATTCCAAAATATATTAAAAACGGATAAATAAAATATGTAAAATAATCTAAAACAGTATCTTGCCAACCCAAAACTCCAACCATAGTAATATAGAGTCTTGGAGTTTTTACTAAAAATGTTTTTAGCATAATTCCAATGTATTGAATTGGATGTGCTTTAATAAATGCGGATTGTAATTCAGGGTTTGCAATTGCATTGTTCATATTTAAAGTTAGTCCTTTTATAAGGAGCATCCAACATAAAAGAGCCGCAAAAGAACTAATACAAATTGTTGAAATAGAAAGAATATAATCTCGTTTTGTTTTGAATTTAGATACAGGTAATAAAAATATTAAAGGTAAAGCTAGTATGTATGTCTTTGATAATGTAATAAACAAAGATGTTAAAATTAAATAAAATATTTCTTTATCTTTAAATTTATATAATTTAGATTTATTTGTTAGAATTTTTAACAATAATGCTATCCATAAAAAATTTAATCCTAAAACCATAACGTCACTGGAATAAGCACTCGCGAGCGATAAACTCATTGGCATTACGGCAAGACATAAAAGTGGAATTTTGTAAAAAGGAATGATTTTTATTGCATAATATACAATTAGACAATAGAATAACAAATTGCATAACCTACCTAAAAAAAATGCTATTGCTAATCGGTTAGATATACAATTTCCTGTTATTACACCGATAATTTGTGAAATGTAACAAATTGGAGAATAAAGTGCAGTGTTTGGAAATTCTGTAAATTGTTTGATTTCTGGAGCTGTTTTTATTGAAAAAGTATTTTTTACTTCTTTTAAGTTTGTTTTCTTCTCAATATTTTTTATAAGAGGTGCATAATTATTCTGAAAAATCGTTAATGATGTTGGAAGTGTATCTCCGATTTGATTGTTTATGTTTTTTGCTAAAAATTTACCTTGTGATATTTGGAAAGTTCTGAAAAAATGTGCCCCTTCATCAACTGACTGAAATGGAGGAAGTATAAATATATATAAAAAGCCGAAAATTAAAGAAATTATTAAAAATATTTTTTCAATAGCCCAATTTTTAACCATAATAGTATCATATTATCAAAAAAGCCTTTTTTTTGTAAAGTTATCAATTGAAATATTTATTTTTACATGATATTTTGGAGTGTATGAAAAAGATTTTTATTACATTAATGGTTTTGATTGTTTCGGCATTGAATGCAAACTCTTTTGATTTTGTCGAAAATGGTGTTTATTATAATTTACAAACTCAAAAATGGAGCCTAAAAAGGCAAACTCCAAAAGATATTAAGTTAATTTATAAAATGTATTCAGCATCAGGCGGATACTCTGAGTATTACAATAATAAAGGGAAATTGGCTATTGGACCGTTTTCAAATAGAGAATTTATCGACAATGGAAATTTAATCGGAATTGATAACGGAAATTTAAAATTAATCAAATATTATTATGATAACGGTTATTTCAGAAATTCATCAATCGACGATGATTATGTAAAGTGTTTGTTTTCTGATGTTGAAATCATAAAAGTTTCTCAGTTTAAAAATAATGAAATAATTTTGTACAAAAAACCTTTTGAACAAAAGAAAATATTGTTATTGAATGATACAAAAAACAGTTTTTATAAATATACTTTTAAGCCTGCAAATATAGAGGATGAAAATTATGTAGGCTTGATTACCGTGAACAAATTCGGAAAAATTGTATTTTCTCATTATGGAGATGATAATGACTTTTTCCCTGCGTTAAAGATATATGTTAAAAGATTAAAAAAATGAAACAGAATGACGAATTTATAGTTAAAATAGAAAAACTTTCAAATTTAGGAACCGGAATTGCTAGAGTTGACGGACAAGTTATTTTTGTAGAAAATGTTTGCCCTGAGGATGAACTAAAAATAAAAATTTCTAAGGTTAATAAGAATTATGCAAACGCTGTGCCTGTTGAAATAATAGTTCCTTCTGAACACAGAATTGCTCCGTTTTGTCCTATGCAAAAAGTTTGTGGTTCTTGTCAATTGCAATTTATAGATTATGACTATCAGCTTGAATTAAAACGTCAAATGGTAGAGGATGCAATTCGTAAAATCGGAGGACTTGATACTCCGATAAATTTTCCGGTAGCTTCTCCGGATATTAAAGGTTTTAGGCATAAAATTCAGTGTCCTGTATCTCAAACAAAAGTTTCTAAGAAAATTCTTGCAGGTTATTATAAACCTCAGTCTCATGAGATAGTAAATATTAAATATTGTCCTATTCAGCCTGAAATTTGTGACAAAATTATTGATTTTATTCGAGAAAAAGCTCCAAATTTCGGAATAAGCGGATTTAATGAAAAAAAACATTTGGGAGATTTAAGACATATTGTCATAAGAAGTTCAGCTAATAATGGTGATTGTCTTGTTACTCTTGTTATAAACGGCACTAAAATGTTTGATAGGTTAGAAAAGTTTGCAAATTCTATTTTTAATGAGTTTAAAAAAGTTGCTGGAGTTTGTGTAAATTTCAATTCTAAAAAGACAAATGTAATTTTGGGTAGAGAAACAAAATGTGTTTGTGGACAAGATTTTATAGAAGAAAAAATTCTTGATAAAGTCTTTAAAATCGGAGCAGATACATTCTTTCAAGTTAATCCAAAAAGTGCTGAAAATATTTTCAAGTATGTAAAAAAAGAGATTGCAAAACTAGAAAGACCTACAGTTTTGGATGCTTATGCCGGAATTGCGACTTTTGGAATTTGTGTTTCTGATGTCGCAGAAAAAGTTACCAGTGTTGAAGAAAATTCATCATCAATTGAAAAAGCAAAAGAAGTTTTGGAGTTAAACAAAATTGATAATGTAGAACTTTTTGCTCAGGATACTTTAAAATATCTGCAATCTATTAAGAAAAAATTTGATGTAACAATACTTGATCCTCCTCGCAAAGGTTGTACACAAGAGGTTTTGGATGAAGTTTTAAAGCACTCAAAAACTAGTTTTTCCAATAAAGAATGTAACGAGATTTTTTGCTCTGCTCAGAATGACGAAAAAGTTGAAAAATCTCCAAAAAGTAAAATAATTTATGTAAGTTGTAATCCTGCAACACTTGCACGTGACTTAAAATATTTGACAGAACACGGAGCGAAAGTTGAGAGTATTCAACCATTCGACATGTTCTGTCATACTTATCATATTGAAAATGTTGCGATTATTAGTCTTTAGGAGCGTACATATCTAAAAATTCTTGCAATTTTTGTTCAATTGCATTTAATTGTTGATATGTTTTTGTTTCTTGGAAAGGTTTCTTCTGTTTGCTAGGTGGTAGCATCGCATGTTTCCCTGCAAACAGGGCTTTAAGCGATTTCATATATTCGTGAACTTTTTTAATTCCTTTTGGAGTAAACGTTATCGCTTTAGTTACGCTACCTGCTCCATTGACATCGCGAGATTTTGCATCTGCATACAATTGTCTTGTAACAATGTTAAATTCTTCTTTCATTGCGTTTATAATTTCTTTTGCTCCACGGTCATCTTTGAAGCCTTGAGACTTATATTTATCAAACAATTCGTAAACCATTTCATGTTCTTTATTTTTAAATTCTAAGTAGTTTGGACCGGGGAGAACAAGTAATTCAAAGATTTTACCTTTCTTTTCAAAACGCATTTGTACATCTTCGTATCCTGAAGGTACTGCATTATCCCCACAACGAACATCTAAGTCTTTTACCATTTTAGGTAGTCCGTTTTCTCCCAAAATGATGTTTCCATCTGAGTCAGCCATATATGTATCGGCAATTTTGTAACCTCTTTTTTCAAAGGCTTTTACAATTTTTGTATAATTTTCTTCCGGATTTGGAATGAAAATAGTACCTCTTTTACCATCTCTAACAGCAGCATTTAAACCGCCTTGTGCAAATAAATTTTTATTTTTATAAACCTTTTCAACTGTTCTTGCGGTACTCTTAGCTGAAGATTTGTTCGCTTCACGACTGAATGAAGCTTCTGGAATTTCTTGTGCAACAGCTTCTATATCTGATGTAAATACATCAGCAGCCTTTTTATTTGCTCGGAACAAAAAATCTCCAACACGAGTTTTTTTATCTTCTACTTTTGCGGCTTGAGTTTTATTTTTTCCGCCAATAGTTGCGGTATCAACATCAGGTGTTCTGACTAAACTGTTTTTTCTTCCTTTTGTTTTTGTTCTAACTCGTCTTACTGTATCTGTAATTGTTGTTAAAATTTCTTCTTTTTTAGGCGTTTTAGGAACTCTTTTAGGTAATCTATCAAGTGATGTAATAGCCATAATAATTTTCTCCAATTGAATTATATAAAACATGTCAACAATTTTTATTGCCTAACTGTGGGGTAAATATTACAAAATTGACACAATTGGTATTATAAATCATTAATTATTTTTTGTCAAAATATTATGTTTGTATTAAAATTAGGGGGTATAGTTATTAAGTAAATAGCATATAAATAAGGAGGTTTGTTATTATGCCAGGAAAAACTATAACAGTTGACGGCAACTATGCTGCAGCGCATATCGCTTATGCGTTGAGTGAAGTTTCCGCAATTTACCCAATCACTCCTTCATCAACAATGGGTGAATGGATTGATGAATGGGCATCTCAGCACAAAAAAAATATCTGGGGTGAAGAAGTAAGAGTAGCAGAAATGCAATCAGAAGCAGGTGCAGCTGGTGCTGTTCATGGTTCTTTGGCTGCAGGTTCTTTAACATCAACTTATACAGCTTCTCAAGGCTTGTTGTTGATGATTCCTGTAATGCACAAAGTAGCAGGTGAAATGCTTCCTCACGTAATTCATGTTGCAGCTCGTGCGCTTGCAGCTCAATCACTAGCAATTTTTGGTGATCACACTGACGTTATGGGTTGCCGTAACACAGGTTATGCAATGTTGGCAGCTAACTCTGTTCAAGAAGAAATGGATTTGGCTCTTGTTGCTCACTTAGCAACTTATAAATCTAAAGTTCCGTTCTTACAATTCTTCGATGGATTTAGAACTTCTCACGAAATTCACAAAATTGAAGAAATTTCTTATGAAGATATCGCTTCTTTGGTAGAACCAAAATATATTGAAGAATTCAGACAAAGAGCTCTTAGACCTGAAGCTCCTGTATGTAAAGTTGGTGCTCAAAACACAGACGTTTACTTCCAAGGTCGTGAAACAAGCAACAAATACTATGATGCAGTTCCTGACATCGTTCAAGAATACATGGACAAAGTTGCTAAAGTTACAGGCAGACAATACCACCCATTTGATTACGTTGGTGCTCCTGATGCAACTGATGTAATTGTTGCTATCGGTTCCGGTTGTGAAACTATTGAAGAAACAATCGAATACTTGAACGCAACTCGTGGTACTAAATATGGTTTGGTTAAAGTAAGATTGTACAGACCGTTCGATGTTAAACGTTTCAACGAAGCATTACCTAAATCAGTTAAACGTGTAACAGTTCTTGATAGAACTAAAGAACCTGGTTCAATCGGTGAACCTCTATACTTAGATGTTGTTGCAGCTATCGAAAATAAAGACGTTAGAGTAATTGGCGGACGTTATGGTTTATCTTCTAAAGAATTCACTCCATCAATGGTTCTTGCAATCTACAAACATGCTGAAAACAACGGTTTCCACGGATTTACAGTTGGTATTGAGGATGATGTTACTCACAAATCAATCAATGTTGAAGAACACATCGTTACAGAACCTGAAGGTACTACAAACTGTATGTTCTGGGGATTGGGTTCAGATGGTACTGTTGGTGCTAACAAAAACTCAATTAAAATTATTGGTCAATACACTAACAAAGATGCTCATGCCTAGTTTGCTTATGACTCTCATAAATCTTACGGTGTTACAACTTCTCACTTGAGATTTGGTGACAAACCGATTAAATCTACATACCTTATTACAGCTCCAGATTTCGTATCTTGCTCAGCTCACGCTTATATCGGCAGATATGATATGCTTAAAGGTATTAAAGAAGGCGGTACATTCTTACTTAACAGCCCATGGTCTAAGGAAGAAGCTTTCTCTCACTTAACAAGAGATATGCAAAAAACTATTATTGATAAGAAAATCAAATTCTACAACGTAGATGCTGAAGCTCTTATTAAACAACAACCTGGATTAAGAGGTAAAGGTGCTAACACAGTTATGATGGTTGCATACTTCAAAGTTTCTGGAATTATTCCGTTTGAACAAGCTTATGAAGGTATGAGAGCTATGACAACTAAAACCTTCAAGAAAAAAGGTGACGATGTTGTTAACATGAACTTGGCATTGATTGATGCTGCTATCAACGCAACTGAAGAAGTTGTTGTTCCTGCATCTCTTGATGGCGTTTGTGCAGCAGAAGAACCAAAACTTATTTCTGATGACGCATCTGAATTTGCTAAAACAATTATCAAACCTTCAATGCACTTGAAAGGTGACGATATTCCTGTATCAGCTATGTCAGTTGATGGCGTAATTCCTACAGGTACAGCTTGCCTTGAAA
>CAKUQA010000038.1 GCA_934675225.1 uncultured Candidatus Melainabacteria bacterium
CTCTCGCTCCCATGGGGAGAACGGATTTGCGAACGGACGGAGTACAACGAGTCCGGATAGCGAGCAGATGGAGCAAACTGTAACTGTGTTACTTTTGCGGAACTCTGTGAGCGTGGAGCAAATCCAAGACAGAGAGTATGCGTTTGAGCAAGGCGAATTACGCATACAAGAGAGGGGTAGGACTTGATTCAGAGTCTATCAATTATATTCTCTCCCTCAATTAGGGAGAGTTAGAGAGGGTAAATAACTTAGTCTTGTATAGCGGTGATACCTACCTCACCAATATTAAACAATTAATAAGCTGGATTCTTTCGGGCAAAGCCCTCAGAATGACGATAAAACCTTATTGCTTTAGTGCCTTAAAGTCTTATTGCCTTTTTAAATTGCCTTTTTAAATTACAAATCATCCAATGATTTTTCATCAAGTAAAATATCATGTCCCATATTATGCATTAAATCTAAATATGCATCATAATATACTTGCATATCAGCAATATATTCATTTAATATTTCCTGATGAGAATTTTCAATTATAAACAAGTTTAACAATGACGTTTTTCCGTCAGCATAACGTTGTTCAGACATTTTTAGAATATTATCGGACTCTTTTAAAATCGCTTTATAATATCCCATGTTTTCTTTTGCATACTTAAAATTGTTATAATCTTCTTTTAGTGCAAATTTTAGTTTGTTTTCAAACGAAACTTTATCAATTTTAGCTCTGTCTAAAACAATCTTTGCACGCTTAATTTCCGGTCTGTATGTATACAAAACAGGCATATCTAAATAACCACCAATATAGGCTCCGTGATTTTGTCCATCACCTGAAAATGCATAACCACCCATTACTGTCAAATCAGGTATTGGTTTATGTTTGGCAACAGAAAGTTCTCTTTCGGATTTATCAATATTGTCATAAGCTATTTTTATAGAATAACTATATTTCATAGCAACTTCCTCAATCGTTGAATATTCCGGAAGCTGTATATCTAAAAGAGAAATATGTTCCTGAAACAAAGAGCTTTCTCTTGTATCATACATTGTATCAGTTTCTTTTAGATTTAATATTTTATTAAAATGAAATTGTGCAGATATCAAATTTGCTTTTGCTTTGTTTAAAGAAATCAATTGTTTTTTATGTTTAATATCTGATTGCATTCTTTCAACTTCATAGTTTTCAGAAGTTTTAGGTTTGTTTTCAGCAACCTGACGCATTTTTCTGTAAAGCTGTTCTCTCTGTTGCAAAATTGAAACAACAGATTTCATATAAACCACATCAAAATAGGCACTCATTACTTCTAATTTAAGATTTAATTCATCTTGCCTTATTTCATCTTCTAATAAACGCAAACCGGCAATTGCTGCTTTTTTGCGAACTCCTCTTTTTGCAATTTCAACCGGCAAAGCAATTCCGGCTTGACTTGCATTCGACTTACCTATTGGCCCCATCAAAACTGTTGATTGTAATTGTGGATTTTTAAGGGCATTAGCCATTTTTATTTCTTGTTTAAGAATATCTATTTCTTTACGTTTTGCTTGTAATTCAAGATTATGTTCCAGCGCCAAGTGTACGGCATCATCTGCAGAAATCTTGACAATATCTGCATTTGCGGGTAAAAATGTCGTTATTAATACAATAAAAAGTATAACTGTCTTTTTCATCAAAAACATTATACAACAAATATTAAATTGCTTGCGGTTGTCCTATTACATTTATTAATATATCAATAACTTTTGGCATTTGACACTTAAAAGAATAATTTCCATTTTTTAGAGAACATCGAGAACAATCACACTTAATAGAATAACATTCAAGTGCTTGTTCAGTCCAACTTTGTGTTATTGATGAAGAAATATCACCATTATTTTGCGGATAAAACACATCTTCCATATAACTACCCCAATAATTAACCCATTAATATTTTATAATAGTTTGAAAATGTTTTAATCCTACAATTATATGAAATTATTATTGTTCACTTTTTTCATAATTCAGAATATAATCAAATATTTTTTCATTATACCTGTTATCTACTGCACTGAATGGTAATACAACACCACCGAATTGTTTTTCAACATTTTTTATTACATTCAAAGTTTTTGATTTTGGAACATAATCCATCTTTGTTATAATCGTAAAAATCGGTAAATTATAAGCTCTTACCCACTCACGCATTTGAAAATCGTTTTTTTGAATATCATGCCTGCCATCAACCAATTGTATAAGAGAGGCGATTTGTTTTCTTTCAAGCAAATATTCTTCCAAGTACTTTTGCCATCTGTTTTGAGCTTCTTTAGAAACCTTTGCATAACCGTACCCCGGAAGATCGGCAAGCATAAATTTATTTGAAAAATCAAAGAAATTTATTAATCTTGTCTTACCTGGTGTATTTGAAGTTTTTGCAAGTTTTTTGTGATTTGCAAGCCCATTAATAAAAGAAGATTTTCCTACATTTGAACGCCCCAAAAGCGGAAATTCCGGCAAAGTATAGTCCGGACACTGAGATAGTTTCTCAGCACTTATTAAAAATTTTGCTTGCATATATTTTGTAGCCATAGATTTATAATAACATGAAAAATTTGTTTTTAAGAAATTTTTCTAATCATCTCTTGAGCTTCTTCACATTCCGGAAAAGACTCTACAATTTTATCAAGAGTTTTTAGGGCTTCATCTTTATTATTTAATTTTTCATAGCATTTTGCACTATTTAGTAATAAATTTACATTCAACGGATTTTTTTCCAACATGTGTTTAAAAATTCCGTTCGCTTGTTCATAATTACCTAATTCAAAATAACAAAGCCCTAACATGTGTTCACAATCATACGTTTTTTGTAATTCATAAGATTTTACAAAATACATTTTGGCATCTTCTGCTTCACCTTGTAAAAACTTAATTTTACCGGCTATGAAATACATAAAATCATTATTCGTCTCATGTTCAAGAGCATGCTCTATTTGTTCATAAGCTTTGTCAAATTCCTTTAACTGAATTTTATTTAAAGCTGAAAAAGCTAAAGCATCCGTATGATGAGGTTCTATTTTCAGGGCTTTTTGATAATATTCATCAGCTTTTTTAAAATCAGTTGTTGCATGTAAATAATTTGCATATTCAAATAAAATATCAAAGCTTTCAGGTGCAAGTTTTAAAGCTATATTAAATTCGTCTTGAGCATAATCAAATAATCTTTTACTTAAATATAAAATACCCAAATCTTTGTGTGCCGGAGCAAAATCAGGACTTAATTCAATAACTTTTTTCAAAATCTTTTCAGCTTTATCCATATCATTGGTTTTTACACAAAGATGTGCATATTCATAATAAATTTCATGGGAAACATTTCCTTGAATAAGTATTTTTTCATATAGTAATTTAGCATTTGAAAATTGACCGATTTTTACATAAATATTAGCCAATTTTCTCAACATAGAAACAGATTTCGGATTAAGTAAAACAAGTTGCGCAAGAATTGTAATTGCACTTGTATACTCACCCAATGCATCATAACAACAAGCCAAATTATATTGGTAATTATGTTTTTCGGGATGATGAGTTGATAAAATCTTATAATGTTTTATAGCTTCTTCCAATTGATTTGACTTAACTTCTGAAAGAGCAAGAGCAACAAGGTAATTGTCTTGAGGTTCAATATTATAAGCTTTTCTAAAATATTCACAAGCTTCCTTGTGTTTGTTTTGCAATTGCAAAATTGATGCAATATTAAAATAAGTTATAGAATTATTCGGATCAAATTCACTTGCTTTCATAAAGTTTTCATAAGCTTTATCCAAGTTTCCAACAGTAATATAGCAAGTTCCTAAATTGTTATAAAGTTGAGAATGTTCAGGATTTAATTCCAAAGCTTTTTCTAAAAACTCTAAAGCTTCATCAAACTTTCTCAAAGCCATACAAGCTGTTCCGGCAATATAATAAACAGTATAATCGTCTTGAACATAATCAAGAGCTTTTTTGGCTGTTTCAATTGCCTGTTGCGGTTCTTTATTTTTTACATAAACAATTGCAAGATTTTTATATGCATCAATATAACTACTTCTTAAACGTAAAACTTCTTCATAGGCAGAAATTGCATGCAAAAAGTCGTCTTGATTATCATAACAATTTGCAAGATAAAACCAACTTGTTGCATCATCCTTATATTTTACAACTGTTTCAAAAACGCCCTGTCCTTCTTTATATTTGCCTAAGTTCATATAACAAAGCCCAAGTAGTTTTAAAGCCTCTGCATCTTTTTCATCACCATGAATTATTGGTGTTAATTCTTCTATAGCTTTTTCATATTCTTTATTACTTATAAGTCCATTAATTCTATCTAAATTTTCCATAATTAAATTATATCTCAAACAAAATTTACTTTACAAATTTTCAAAACACGTGATATAATATCATATAAACGCCTACTAAATTTCATTAAATTTTGTTCCGAAAGGACAAAATTATGGGAAAATCTTCTAAAAAATACCCACAGTATTCATCCGGAACAATAAATGTAAATGGAAATACCAAAGCCTCCACATACAAAACCGGAGATAATATTTATTCAAACTACAATATGTCTGATTTTGAAAAACAGGCTTATGACTATGCTCAAAAATCTTTTGCAAATTCACTACCTTCTGTAAATATTTTTGATGACGAAACTAAAAAAAATTTACAGTCACAACTTGATGTATACCAACTTAACGGACAAAAACTTATAAATAATATTTACACCCCAATGTTGAATGACTTAAAAAATGACGTGGCATCCAGATTTGGAAACCTTGATAATTCTGTATTTATGGACAATTTAAATTCAATTGAAGCCAATAGAGCAAATTCAATTAATAATCTTGCACAAGACGTAATGTCTAAAAAAAGTGAACTTATTAATAATGAATTATCTCAAAGATATACGTACCTAAATTTTTTACAAGATATCCAAAATCAAATGAACTCTAATATTTTAAATTACATATCAGGTTCTCAAACAAACAGTTCATCAGGTAACAGTTATAATACACAAGCATACAATTCCACTAAATCTTCCGGTAGCTCTTTCGGTAATTATGCAAATTTAGCTTCAGGAGTATTAAGTTCTATGGGGCCTTATGGAATGGCAGCATCAGCAGCACTTCAAATTGCAAAAAATTATGTTTAATAATTCTATCCTTTATTTTTTGAAAATATGTTAGTGCATTTTAATAAGAACCGGTAATAACATTAAAATTATTACCGGTTCTTCTGTATTTAGAATTTTTATTATATAATATTTTTATGAACATAATACAAGAATTTGACACAATTGCAGCAATAGCAACACCAATAGGAACCGGCGGAGTCGGAGTTATTAGAATTTCCGGAGACAAAAGTTTTGAAATTATTGATAAAATATATTCAAAACATAATTTGGAAGCCGGTAAAATTTCTCACGGTTGGATTTTAGATAATGATAAAAAAATTGATGAAGTTATTCTTTTGCCATTTAAAAATCCGCATAGTTACACCGGTGAAGATGTCATAGAAATCCACTGCCACGGTGGAATTAATGTTGTCAGAAATATTCTTGAAGTTGTTCTTAAAAACGGTGCAAGAATGGCTGAACGTGGAGAATTTACTAAACGAGCTTTTCTTAACAAAAAAATGGATTTATCTCAAGCAGAAGCCGTAGCAGATTTAATTCACGCAAAAACCCGAGATTTTGCAAAACAATCAACTAAAAATTTATCAGGAGTTTTAGGGAAAAAAATTAAAGAAATAAGAACTGATATTTTTAATGTACTTTCAAAAATTATTGCAGGAATAGATTTTCCGGAAGATGTTGCAGAACCTGAATATGATTACATCATTACCGAATTTGAAAAGGCTTTGGATAAAATTAATAAAATTCTATCTTCTGCAAATTCTTCAAACATAATGCGCCAAGGAATAAAAATTGCAATCGTTGGTAAACCTAATGTTGGCAAATCTTCTTTATTTAACACCCTTTTGAATGTTGAACGTGCAATAGTAACTGATATTGCAGGAACTACAAGAGATGTTTTAACAGAAACTCTCGATTGGGATGTTGCAATTACACTTGTAGATACTGCCGGAATTCGTGATAATGATGAAGTCGGAAAAGTTGAAGAAATAGGCATTGAATATTCTAAACAGTCAGCAGACGAAGCTGATTTAGTTCTTTTCTTGTATGATGCTTCTAACGGTATGACTGATGATGATAAAGCTATTTTAGAATTAATCAAGAACAAAAAACACATTATTATTGCAAATAAATCAGATTTAATTAAAGACAGAGAACCTGACATATTTTATCTTTCAACCGTAACAAAAGAGGGTTTGGAAGAATTAAAAGAAAAAATAAAACAAACCTCATACAATTTTTCACTTGAAGATACTGAATTTGTAACAAACAATAGACAACAAGACTGTCTGAAAAAATGTCGTGAAAGCCTTATTCAAGCCCTTGATGCCGCTAAAATACACCAATTACAAGATTTAATATCAATTGACTTGAAATCAGCTTTACTATATTTAGATGAAATTACCGGAGAAGTAATTACAGATGATATTTTAAATAATATTTTTGACCATTTTTGTATTGGAAAATAATAAGTTATTAAAATAAATCATAAACATCATCAAAATTATCTAAACAAGACTTTTGAGCATTCGGATTATACAAAAACATTTCATACATAGGAATAAATTCTTCTGCATTTGTATCTGTTCCCATGTAAGGAAGGATTGATGATGCTTGAAATCTATTAAATCTTCTTTCTCTATTATAAATTATTTTTTCATCATATTGAGGCAAGTCTTTAGAATTAATAATTATATCTTTACCACTTCTTTTATAATAATTTATAAAGGTTTCAAATTCTGTTTTACCATTTTTAGAAGCCAAAATTGGTGCAAAAATTATATTCAAATCTTTTTTATTTAAAATACCTACATTTTTCAACAAAAAATCATAACGAAACTGTTCTTTAATCATAGATAAACCTGTAATCAAATAATCATCCATTAAAATAACAGTCGAGCCATTTGGAAGTTTTTCAAATTTATCAAAAGTTTCAAACATATTTTTTCTTTTATTTATAAAAATATTATTAGTTTCATTAATATTATTCACTTTTTTATATGCATAATTTGTAAGCATAAAACTCTTTTTGGCATTAGGAATAACATAAAAAACTTTACTACTGTCTCTATGGTTTTGCAAAATTGCTTTACTAATTTTTGAATGTAAATCTTTTAAATATCTACTATATTCTCTCGGAGTAACTATCTCTGTCATATCATTCAAAAAATCTAAAACATATTTTTCACCTTGTTCTTTTTCAACATCTCCATTAATAGAAATTTCTTTCATTACCTTGAGAAAATCTTCTTTATCCGGAATAATAGGATTGAGATTTTGTGCGATATCTTTTGCAGTAGGACTTTGTTTTAAATCATGGCGAATCATTTCAAATTTAACACCACTATTACGCAATCGTTTTAGCATATTACCATTCATTACATAATTTAAATTATACAGAATGTCTCTACCATTTCTCTTTTGAAAATGCTTTGCTCTTTCTAGTTTTTCTACAGCAAAATCTTCTATTGGTATTGATTAGTTTAAAAAATTATACCCATTTTCAAAATTTTGAATAAAAACAGGTCTTTCACATTTCATATATTCGTTTATAGGAATACCTGCATCTGTAAGTGAATTCAATATTTCAGTATCAAGAATTGTTGCAGGATTTTTATCTTGTTCAGAATATCTAAAATTTCTTTTACTAATATACTCTAATACATCTGCTAAACATATATTTCTGTTTTCAAAAAGTTTAACATCAGTAGGTAAAGATTTTATTCCATAATGATACCTACCATAAAGTCCGTTTTCTATCTTTTTCAAACTTTTATAACTGGAATATTGAGTTAACATATCCATAGCGCTTAAAACACTTTTTGGACCTATTCCGGTTCTTTCAACAATATTAGAAGCAATATTTGAAACATCTTCAGGTTTCAATATTTCCATACGTTTTTCAAGATTATCATAAAATGTTTTTACACCATTTTCAAAACTCGTAACAGCAGTTTTTTCAAATCTATCAATACCTGTAAAACAAACAATACTGA
>CAKUQA010000039.1 GCA_934675225.1 uncultured Candidatus Melainabacteria bacterium
TTCATAAATTATATGGCCATATACAGAATTAAATCCTATTTTTTCCATATCCGCAATCAAATCTTTTTTACAAAAACCGATATTATATCCTGTGTATTTTTGACCTTTTGCATAATTATTCCAAAGGGTTAAATTATCACCATCTGTCGAAAATGAAATAGTGTAATATTCGTGTTTATAGCCAAAATCATTAGAACCGTTAATAATATTTGTATATTTATTATAAAAATGTTCTTTAATTTTTGAAAATAGGGTTTGATTGAGTTCAGGCATTTCATCAATCAAATTAAAGATAAGTTTATAAGAATAAGTTACTTCTTCTTTATCGTTAAGATAAAGTGCATTAGAAAATCTGATAGTACCGGATTCTAATATACTTAATAATTTTTCGGGTTTTGTATAATGGTAAAGAATACTATTTGAACCGTCATCAAGGATTTTTCTTATTCTTGGTATTTTTTCCAACAAACCGTCATAATTAATCATAATTTATTCCAAAAAATATAAACAACATTTATATTATAACATATTTTTAGAAAAATTTCAGGTGTTATAATGTTTTTGGAGAATGAAATGAAAAAAATTGTATTTATAATTCTTTTATTGTTTTTAATACATATTCCTGCATTTTGTGAGGAAGAAGTTCAACAACCGGAAGTTTCAGGTGATGTGAATGAATTTGGTATGGTATATGAACCGGATGAGGTTGAAGAAGATACAGAAGCGGTTTCTCCTGATGATGTATATTTGAATTTTTCGACTCCGGAACAAGTTGCAGTAAAAAAGTCTAAAAAAATTACAAATAAAAAATATGATTTAAAAACAGAACAAAATAAAAATATTTCTCCTCAAAATGTTTATCAATATGAAAACTTTAATCCTTACGAATCAAAATCAACATCTTATACAAATCAAAAACAGTATGGAAATTTTTCTCTAGGAACAAAATACGATAGTTCTTTTGCTCCTGATAGTACTACTCAAACAAGTACTTTGTTTTCTAAATATCAGAAAGATAAATTTTCTTTTAATACATCTTATAAAAGCGATAGTTTAACCCCTTTAAACCAGAGAGGAAAAGGTACTTTAGCTTTTTCTCCGGAATATAAATTAAACAATAGAGTCTCTATTCAAAATATTTATTCAACAAGTTTTCTTGACAAAAATAAGAAAAGTGAATTTGTATTTTCTTTAAAACCCTTCAAAGACGACAGAATGGATATAAATATAGGGGCAAGTCAAATATATTCTGAAACTTCTGCCCCTACACGTTCTCAATTAAATTTTTCTACAAAATTTAAGTTTTAGTTACTTGTTTTTAATACGATGCATTAGATAATTAGTATCTAAATTTTTTATTTTATCTATTAAAGCTTCTTCTGAATGATAATGATGATTTACATCAGTTGATTTTTGTCTACCAAAGAACATTTTAATTTTTTCTTTAAAAGTTGGCTTTGAGTTTTTCATTTTTATGTTTAATTTATAAATAGGTTCTCCGGCATAATGTGTACAGTCGTGACCGGAAGCAAATTTTAGTTTTATTCTACAAATAACATCTTTTTTACCTGATGCTAATTCTCTAATTCCTTCTGATTCTCCGATAGCCTCTAATAAAGCATTATTCCAATTTTTTCCTTTGACAATTAATCTTCCGTTAAAAGATGGGGTGTTGTTTAGAGTAGTGCTCATTGTGGTATAAGTATTAATGCTATTTACTTTCATTTATATCTACTCCTTTTTTCAAAATTATTATAGCAAAAAAGGATATACTTAAAGATATATGTTAATTTTTATGTATCTATTTTTTTGTAATAAAAAAGAGGGAATTAACCCTCTTTTTCATAAATTATTGATTTAATACATTTTTTACTACTTTTGTCCGTTAAAAGCTTGGATACCAAGATATTTTGCAGCAGAACCAAGTTTTTGTTCTATTCTCAAAAGTTGGTTGTATTTTGCCATTCTATCTGAACGAGAAGCTGAACCTGTTTTGATTTGCCCACTGTTTACTGCAACTGCCAAATCTGCAATAAATGTATCTTCAGTTTCTCCTGAACGATGGGAAATTATAGTAGTGTAACCTGCGGCATGTGCCATTGAGATAGCGTCTAGAGTTTCTGACAATGTTCCGATTTGGTTTACTTTAATCAAAATAGAATTAGCGACTTTTCGTTTAATTCCATCTGCAAGTCTACGAGTATTAGTTACGAACAAGTCATCACCGACAAGTTGACAGTGAGAACCAACTTGTTTAGTTAACATTTCCCATCCGTTCCAATCTTGTTCTGCCATACCATCTTCTATAGAAATAATAGGATATTTGTTAACCCATTCTGATAGAAAATCAGCCATTTCTGTGTTATTAAAAGATTTTCCTTCACCTTTAAGATTATATTTTCCATCTTCATAAAATTCTGAAGATGCAACATCAAGACAAATTTTTATTTGGTTTGTGTCATATCCGGCTCTATCAATAGCTTCAAGAATTACTTCAATTCCTTCTGCATTTGATTTTAGGTTTGGAGCAAAACCGCCTTCATCTCCTACAGATGTTGCCATCCCTTTATTTTTGAGAACATTTTTTAATGTATGGAAAACGTTACAACCCATTTCTATTGCGTGAGAGAAACTTTCTGCACCTACAGGTGCAATCATAAACTCTTGAAAATCAATGTTGTTATCAGCATGAGCTCCACCATTTATAATATTCATCATTGGAACCGGAAGTGTTAATGCATTAATTCCGCCTAAATATCTGTATAATGCCATATCATAAGCTTTTGCGGCAGCTTTTGCAACGGCAAGTGATACTCCTAAAATAGCATTAGCACCAAGTTTTGATTTATTTTCTGTTCCATCCATATCAATCATGAATGTATCAATTTCTTTTTGGTGAGAAGCTTTTTCTCCAATAAGTTCAGGGGCAATAATGTTGTTTACATTATCAACTGCTTTTTGGACACTTTTGCCCATATATTTTGATTTGTCGCCATCACGAAGTTCCAGTGCTTCAAAAATTCCGGTAGAAGCTCCCGATGGAACTGCAGCTCTACCTTTTATTCCATTAGTAAGTTTTACATCCACTTCAACAGTTGGATTTCCTCTTGAATCAAGTATCTGTCTTGCATAAACATCTTCAATAAATGTTGACATAATTATCTCTCCTATACCATTAGTAAAGTTTTCATGCAATTTTGTCATAAATTATTTTACTTTTCAAGTGGTACTGTTATTTTTAATGAGGGTAATTATGGTTAGTTTTAAATTATATTCTGTTTAAAATTTCGTCAAAACTGTCGCCACCAAACTTCATAAGTATTTCATCAATTAAAACGCATGCAATTCTATTTTCTGCAACAACAGAACAAGCTTCCACGGCACAAGTATCAGAACGTTCAAAATGAGCCTCTGTTTGTTCCATCGTTTTAGCATCAACAGTATTAAGCGGTTTTCTTAATGTTGGAATAGGTTTCATTATGGCTGTAACAACTATCGGTTCTCCATTTGTCATTCCGCCTTCAATTCCGCCTGCATTATTGGTTTTGCGAATAATTTTTTCATCTTCTGAATACATTTGATCATGATATTCACTGCCAAACATTTTATAAGCGTTATAATTGCCTATCGAAACAGATTTTATGGCAGGAATACTCATTACTGCTTGAGCAATTTTGCCATCCAACATTCTATCCCAATGAACATAAGAACCAAGTCCAACAGGTAAATTTTTAAATATTACTTCAAATTTCCCGCCAAGAGTATCTCCTGCCTCTTTAGCTTTATCTATTTCATTATGAAATTCTTCTTCTGTTTTTCCGTTTCCGATTTGAATAATTTTTGATGTACAATTTATGCCGAATTTTTCCAACATTTGTTTTGCGATTGCACCGACAGCAACTTCAATAGCTGTTTTTCTGGCACTTGAGCGTTCTAAAATATTTCTTAAATCTGTTTGATTATATTTTATACTTCCTGCGTAATCCGCATGCCCCGGGCGATATTTTGAAAAAGATTTTTCTTCCGTAAAATCTGCCGGATTAGTACTCATAATTTTTTGCCAATTTTCAAAATCTTTGTTTTGAATAACTAAAGTTATTGGAGAACCTAAAGTTTTTCCAAATCTGACACCTGATGTGATTTCTACAGTATCTGATTCTATTTTCATTCTGCCACCACGACCGTAACCGCCTTGTCGCCTTTTAAGTTCAGAATTTATAAAATCAATATCTATTTCAAATCCCGCAGGAATTCCTTCTATTATTGCTGTTAAACATTTCCCGTGGCTTTCGCCTGCTGTTAAAAATCTATATTTGTTCATTTATTCAATATTCTATTGTTTTTTTTATTTCGCGTATCTCAAGAAGATTTGTTCTTTAGTTTGCATTAATTCTTCTGTAATCTGCCATTTTCCATCTATTTTCTTAACTATCATATATGTTTTAAGCTTATATGTTTCGCCTTTAGGTTGTCTCAAAGAACTTACTTTATAAGAACCATTACCAAGAGAAGTTACTTTTATGTCTGTATAAGTATTTTTATAACCCCTCATTTTAGCCCCTGCTTGTCCTATTTTCATCTGTTTGATATAAGTTGCAGTATTTGTGCTGACATTTACCAATTGACCGTTTGGTTTTATAACTTGTCTGATAATTTTTGCATTTGGTGAATACATTGTTGCAACTGTCGGACTGTAAGAATTTGCAGCGTTAACATAACTGTGGAAAAAATTTAATGCATCTTGAGCAGTTTCTGCAAAAGCTTGTAAACCTGTCATTAAAAACATTGTAAAAATAATTAATATAGATAATATTTTTTTCATTTTGATTTCCTCTTTAATACTACACATTCATATAACGATTTTAATTCCTAATTTGTTCATTCTAATTATATCATATAAACGTTGAATGTCATTATACTGAATATGTAGTAGTATAAGTTAGTATGAATGTGCAAATTTTGTCAGAATATTTGGATTTTCTTGAAATAGAAAAAGGCTTGAGCGAAAACACTCTCGAGGCTTATGAGAGAGATTTGGAAAGTTTTTTTGAGTTTTGTAATGATATTGATATAGAACAAATTCAACGAACTCAAATAAATTCTTATGTTAGAAATTTGCATGAAAAAAAATATTCACCAACAAGTATTATGCGAAAAATTGCCTCTTTGCGCGGATTTTTCAAATGGGCTTGTGCAAATGAAAAAACTAAATCAAATCCGACTTTAACTTTAGAACAGCCAAAAATTCCGCAAAAACTTCCAAAGGTTATGACAATTGAAGAAATAAATTCTATACTAAATCAAAATTTGAGTAAACTTCATAAAATGATTATAGAATTATTGTATGGTTGTGGTTTAAGAGTTTCGGAACTTGTAAATCTTAAAATAAATGATTACGATTTTAGCGGAAAATATCTTCAATGTACCGGAAAAGGTTCTAAAGATAGGATTGTACCTCTTGGGAAAAAAGCAATAAAAGCAATCAAAGAATATTTACCCGAACGAGATTATAATATTCAGAAATATAATCTTAAAACAAAACAATTACTAATAAATGATAAGGGAAAACAGGTTACACGTCAGGAAGTTTATACATTTGTACATGAACAGGGCAAAAAATTGCACAAAGCGATTTCTCCGCACACACTACGCCATACATTTGCAACGCATTTACTTGAAAATGGAGCCGATTTAAGAGTTGTTCAGGAACTTTTAGGGCATAGTGATGTTTCTACAACTCAATTGTATACTCATATAAGCAAAAAACGATTGAAAGAAGTTTATTTTGCTATAAATGGGTGATTTGGATAAAGGCGTTATGGCGATAAGGTTTTACAGTCATTGTGAGCGAACGCGAAACAATCCAGCTTATTAATTGTTTAAGATTAGCGGGGGTAGGTACCACCGCCCTACAGACTAACCGAGGGAGAGAACATGATTAATAATTTTTATATAAAAACATATCTTTACGTGTTGACAAATGTTAAATTTTGTGATATAAAGAGTGTGGGGTAAATGTATATTTATAAGTCTTGTCAAACAACGAGACTTTTTTTTTCGGAAATAACCGTTATTATTGGATTTTATAAGTGTTTTTTTGAAGTTAGTTTGAGTATGTTTTGTATTACAGGCATGCTACAAATTAAAAAATATTTTGTAAACATAATGTAACAAATCGTTCTTTTTGTTAAAGTTTTTGATAAAAAAATCCGAGATAAAAATTACTGACAGTGCAATAGTTAATTGGAGGTAAATTTTTAAATGAAATCAAAAACTGAAGATGTTATGGTCATGGACTGTAACACAGTTGCCAATGGCATTATGAGGGATATCAGTGACATTGACAAAATGGAGAAGATGCTTAGTAGCGAATTAAGCTCTGAGGATTTGTTTAGAATTGATTGCGCAATTCTTTCTTCTCTCAAAAACACAACAGATTTCTCACGAGACTTGTTACAACAGTTAGAACAAAACACATTTGAACAAGTACATTCAGAAAAAGTTGTCTCAAAATCATTAGACAAACAACTGGCTGAAATCCAACAAAACGCAATTATTGACATTACAACCCCACTGCAAAGCTTATTTGACGAAATGACACCATTTGTTACAGAAGCATTTGCATAATTTGAAGGAGTAGATTAGAAAGATGAAAGATTTGAACCCTTTGGAAATAGACTTTTCCAAAATTATCACAATTGAAAACGTTACTGAAAACATTATGCTTTCAGAAGAATTGTTAGAAAAATACAAAATAGAAATTGATGAAAGCAAAATTGAACAAATTATTGCTGAAATACCTGAAGAACACAGACATACTCTTACATTTGAAGATAAACTTGAATACATTAGAAAAATACTTTCCTATGATGTTTCAAAACCAATTAAAAATTTATTTGATGATGTAATATGTTTTGTATCTAAATTATAATAAATAAAAAACTCCCTTTTAAAAAATATTTAGAAGGGAGTTTTTATGATTATTTTTTATCTTTATCTGAACGTTCTCTAACTGAAATTTTGATAGGAGTTCCAAAAAACCCAAAAGCTTCACGCAATTTATTTTCGATATAGCGCTTATAATGATCTTTCATCAAGTCAACGTTATTTGCAAAAATTACAATATGTGGTGGCTGAATACCGGTTTGAGTTACGTACATAATTTTCAAACGCTTACCTTTTGAAGAAGCAGGAGGATTTAGCATATAAGCTTCTTTTATAACTTTATTTAACAAACCTGTTGAAATGCGTTTTGTACATTCTGCATAAACACTTTCCGCTTCAACAAATATTGTGTTTAGTCTTTGTTTTGTTACTGCAGAGATATAAATTTTTGGCGCATATTCTAAAAATGGGATATCATTTGCCAATTTTTTATTGTATTGATTAATAGTATTTGATTTTTTATCTTCTATCAAATCCCACTTGTTAATGGCGATAATCAAACCTTTTCCGGCTTCTGTTATTATAGATGCAATTTTTTTATCTTGGTCTGAAATCCCTTGTGTTGCATCAATTACCAAAAGAGCAACATCACAATCTCTAATAGAACGTATCGCTCTATCAACAGCAAATTTTTCAACACCCCAATCAACTTTAGACTTTTTGCGAATTCCGGCAGTATCGACAATAACGAATTCTCTATCTTTATATTTAATTGAGCTATCTATACTATCACGAGTTGTTCCTGATACATCAGAAACAATTACTCTTTTTTCATTTAGCAAAGCGTTTACTATAGATGATTTTCCGGCATTTGGTCTGCCAACAATTGCAATTCTTATAGTATTATCTTCTTCTTGTTCAATTTCTCTTGAAAAATCTTCCGTAACCAAATCAAGTAAGTCTCCAACTCCACCGGAACCGTGAAGCGCTGATATTCCGATAGGTTCTCCAATTGCAAGAGAATAAAAATCATTCACCATTAATAATGACTCTTTATTATCAGACTTATTAACGGCAAGAAAAACCGGTTTTTCCGATTGTCTTAAAATATTTGCAATATCATAATCAACAGGATTAACACCTTCTTTTCCA
>CAKUQA010000040.1 GCA_934675225.1 uncultured Candidatus Melainabacteria bacterium
GATATAAAGGTTAGTGTACAAACTTCTAAAAGATTTTTTTAAAGTGATATTATGTGGTTCTGGCATTGGAGTATTCATTATATTCTTATGGACACCTATTCAATTTCTAATCAATATCCTAATAAAGCTTTTTGTTGTATTACCAATGTTTTTATTTTCAAAATTTATGGAAGCAACAGGCTCAAAACTCAAAAAGCTACTTGTTAATACCAACAATCAAATTCAAAATGAACTAAAATGCAAATATATTAGTGGCACAATAATTTTACCATTTATTATATTTTGGCTTTACTGTTCTTATGCTTTATTTAAAGAACTGCCATTTTCATCATCTGCAATATTATCTAATATTGTAATATTTGGTAGTTTCCCAATAAATTGGTGGATTGCATTGTTTATTGCTCTAGGGCTTATTGGTTTTGCATTAATGTCATTAGAAAAAGAACTTGGGTTTTGGAATATTATTTATGCTATGTTTAATGCTTTTGCGTTATTTGATAAATCTTGTATGAATTCGTTTGTAAACACGACAATAATACTTTTTGTATTTGTTTGCTTATATATCTATTCTCTGTTTGGACCGTTGGAATTCCATAGCGTAATTATGGAAGATTTAGAAGCAGACCAAACCTTAACAGGACAAGAAAAATGGAGCTATTACTTGAATAAAAGAAAGAAATGGTAGGAATATGGAACAATTTAAAAAGGCAATAGATGATTTAGGCGTTGCAAATGTTTTGGCAATTTGTTTGATTTTGTTCACGCTGATTGTTTGTATGATATTTTATGGGATTAACACAGCAGGAAACAATTCTAAAAATGTTGAAACCCCCAAAAGTCAAATAGTTCAAAAACAAGCTGCAACTACTACAAACAAAGCTACTTCACAAAAATCAAATATTAATCACAAAACAGTAACAAGCAGTTCAAAAAGCTCAAAAACTGTACCACAAGCTAAAACTCAAAATACGGTTAACCAAACAAAACCTAATAATAATGTTTCACAAACGGCAAAGAAACCTGTTTCACAAGCAAAAACAGTACAACCAATAAAAGCTAAACCGAAACCAGCACCAAAAGTAGATATTCAAACCACAGAAGATTGGTTTAATGATTAAGTTTTAAGGAGAAGAAAAATATGAAAATAAAAGGGATATTAACAGCTATATTATTGCTTTTGGTTGGAATTTTCAATTCTGCAAATGCAGAAGTTTGGCTACCAATAACGGCAGAAAACGGGAAAGTCAGTGAAGTCGAAATTGATACAATTGATATTGATTCTAATATTGCAACTTATTCATTAAAGAGAAAAGATGCAAATTATGAATATATTGCTAAAATGAAAATTAATCTTGATAATAAAACTTTTGCAATTGTAAATAATGCAGCATATTCAAATGGGAAACAAGTTTCATTCAAAGATAATTCCAATAAATTATCATATAGTGCAATAAAAGATGGAACTTTGGCGGATTCAGTATATAAAATGCTAATTATTGCAAAAGAAAGTCCGGCTTTAGATGTGAAATTAAAAACTTGGAATAAATATTTCAAAAGACAACAAAGACTAGTCCAGGGGAGCTGGCACCCTAATAATGTTGATGGATATGAACCTCCTCACAATGCAATCGCATACGTAACAGTCGTTCTTGATAAATATGGGAATATACTTTCAAGAACGTATCAGAATAATACAAATACTGATCCAATATATTCAAGATTTAATGAAAACTTAGAGCAAGAAATTAATAAGATTTTTATTAAGAATAGTAAATTTGAACCACTTCCATACGAATTTAAGGGAGATAAAATCATTGTTGTAATGAAATTTACTTATTCTTTTGATCGTAATGCAAAATCTGAAAAGATTTCTTGGGAAGAAACCGGTATTGGGTATTTAGGCTTTGGTAAAAACAAATCTAATTGGGTGATTGTTGGAAAAGCAATATATGTTATTGTCGCATTACCTGCTGCAATTCCTTGTGCTTTATTTCACATAAATGTATATGATTGGTTATAGTCATAAGAAAGGATTTACTAATATGAAACTTTATAAAGTTATAGTAACAACATTATTACTAGGTACAATGTGTACAAACGTAGCTTTTGGGATTGAAAATGACTCAATATTAGGAATTGAAGAATTTCCAAATACTCAAAGTTTACAAGCTATTATAACTCCGACAGAAACTCAACAAAGCAATATTGCTAAATATTTAAAGCAACATACAAATGAGCAAAATTTAGAAGTATTTCTTACTTGGAGAAATGCTGTCAACTCTTCTCTATCCCAAAATAACAATTACAGGGAGTTATTGGCAAAAGAATTACATTCAGAGGATGCAGTAAAAACAGTGCAAAATCAGCTATCTAAGACTGGATTGTATTTATTAAATTCAGAAGGAAAGTATAAATTAGCAATTAATTACGATAAAATTTACAAACTTTATGGAAAGCATATACCTGCAGATTGGGCTTTGTATTTGAAAGACTTATCCATAGAACAAAAATGTTCCCCAAATATCTTATCTGATAAAGAACAAAATCTTGTCATGTGGGAAGATTTTGTTAAGACTTATCCAAACTTTGAAGAAATTTATGTAATTTATGAAAAAATGCAACATTACGAAAAAGATTATTTTACATCAGGCGTTTTTAAAGGGAAAAAGAACAATGCTAATATATATAAAGATAAAGTAGTTGTAGCTTATGACAAATTCTCGGATAAACACCCCTATTCCAATTATGCTGTAATTTGTACAAGATTATCAAATCTAAAAAAGTTAAAACATTCTTTTGTTTCACCTTATAAAAATCAATATACAGCTATTAATGAATACAAAAGTAAACTTGCCACTTTCAAAGCAAACCAGAATTTTGTAAGAGAACATGCGGAATTTGTTTATGACTTAGACAATAATTGTTGGCATAAATATTCAGACGAATATATTAGAGGGAACTACATTTTCGTATTACCGGAAAGCGATACCGAGTTTAAAATATTCGATAAAAATTACATTGAAGGTTCAGTTGTAACAACTCCGAAAGCTTATAATCTTAAAGATTTATGTGTGAAAAACAATCGAATTTTCTTGTACGACAACACAGATTTAAAAATCCAAGAAATGACTTTTAACAAAGATGCTAATCATGTAGAATTCAAAGATATTGATAAAGTAACATTAGCAGACATTTATAAGGATGAAACTATTCTTTATACATCAAGTTTAGCAAAAACAGAGAACGATAATGTTCAGTTAATTATCAAAGGGAAAAAATATCCTAAAAAATTCTTCCTATATAATGATACACAAAATCCTTATGCTAAATACAACTTTGATAATAACCCTAATGTTCAATTTATAAACAACTTTGAATTCGTAGTAAACAGTAAAACAACCTTATATCTAAAACCAATTTTGGAAGAAACTAATGAGGAAGTCTTTCCAGATACTACTTTGGGAGATGAAAACATAGAAAAAGATAAATCTGAAATATTACCGATTTATGAATTTATTTTTAAGTAACAGGAGGTTCTCACAACATGAAAAAATTATTAATTTTACTACTTTTAACAATGTTTTCTTTGCCAACTTTAGCCGTAACTTCATACGACAGATATGGCAATAGAACAGGAACATATAGCACAAACGGAAATACAACTACACAATATGACAGATATGGAAATCGGACAGGTTCTTACAAAACGGATTCTTATGGAACAACAACCACGTACGACAGATATGGAAACAGAACGGGTTCCTACAAAACAGATTCATACGGAGTTACAACCCAATATGATAGATATGGCAACAAACTCGGAACTTTTAAAACTGATAAATATGGAGTAACCACAGAATACGACCATTATGGAAATAAAGTCGGTACGCGTAAAACCGATAGAGACGGTACTACAACAACCTATGACAAATACGGCAATAGAACTGGTAGTTACAGATAAGAAAGTAGGAAAAAATGTATTGTTCAAAATGTGGACACAAAATTGAAAATAATCAAAATTTCTGTGGGAGTTGCGGAAATGATTTAACAACTAATGAGTTTACTCATGAGATAGGAAATACAACTTCTAACAAAATTATGAGAATATTCTCTGTATTATTTTTAGTTTTATTTATTGGTAGTGGATTGTTTTATCTGTTTGGCGGAAAAGTTTCAAAACCTGCAAACTATGATTTATCAACACCGAGTCAAGTACTAACCAAGATTGATGAATTACAGGCAGAGTATTTTACATTAATCAAACGTAATGACGTGTTACTTGTTCCACAAGGACATGAATTTGAAGAAGACCGAGTGGAACTGGATGCTCTGTTTGAGAAGGTGAAAAATAATATTAATCACAAAAATCCTTACTATCAGGAATATTTAGACATTGAACAAGAATATGCAAATAATGACGGAGAAACAACTCAGGAAGTAAACTATTTTGCTCAAAGGCATTATGACGCAGTTGATAAATTGTTAAATGAAACATATCAAGCGGTAAGAGCAAAAATTCCACAAGAAGACTTCAAGCAATTAATACAAAGCGAACTTGCCTGGCTAAGAGAAGTTGAAGCTTATCATAAAGTCTATGAACAACAGGAATATGGTACGATACGAACTCTTATGAACTACAATTACGAAATAAATATGAGAAATTTCAGAACATTGTTACTAATGTTGTATCTATAACCTAGAAAAATTAAGAAAATATTTACAAAAGTAATGCTTATCAGATATTATGCTATAATCGTCAAATGAATAATATTAGCAATCAATTATTTGATAATTTGTTTAAAACAAAGCCTACAACAAGGCAAATTGTAGAGAAACTTGCAGGATTTAATCCTAGTTTAATGGACAATGATAGGCAATTTTGTTATTTCTTCGATCAAATAGCTTTAAAGAATGGATACAAAGATTTTGAATTACCTCCTTATTGGTCTATTTGTAGAGCTATATATAATTATAAACGTGCTAATAATATAAAAGCGAAAGACTCAGCTCCCAAAAAATCTGCATTAGTTAATAATGTAGAAGTTAATAATCCACTCGTAGGGGTTTATCAATTTAATATTAACCGCCCTAGCATAAAACAGATAATTGAAAGAATTGCTGAATATGACGATTATGTGTTATCAAATGATAGAAAATTAGTTGAATTATTTGATACTGTAGCCTTAAAGAATGGTTATTTAAAAGATAGTTTACCTAAATACTGGAATATTATAAGAGCAGCTTTTGATTATAAGAAAGATAATAAAGGAGTTTCATAAGTGTTAGATACAGGCAAGCTACATGTTAATTATAAGAAATCAAAATCAAATAAAAGAGTCAAAATAGAAAAATACACATATGACGATTTTGATTTTTATATGTGGCCATACGAAGCACAAACAATGGTAAAACATAAAGTTTTAGAAGAGTATTTACGCGTTTGGGCTATCAAATTAGGTTCTGCAAATGATATAAATTATTATGATGGGTTTAGTGGTTGTGGTGCATATTATGATTCAAATGAAAAAGAATTATGTTTTGGATCTCCAATTATAGCAAAACAACAATTTCTTAACGCAAAACAAACGAGTCGCAGTTCTTTTTATTTTAACGACAAGTATAAAGAAAACATTGAAAATCTTAAAAAAGTTTTTGTTAATTCTGGACTACCAACAAATAACATCGTTTATACAATTGGAGAATTTGAAGATAATATTGGGAAATTTTTAGATTTTTTGGAAAAGAATCCAAAACCTACCTTTTTTATGATTGATCCATTTGGTATTAATGCTCATTTTTCAACTATTGAACGAATAATGAAAATTCCAAAGACTGAAGTATTCTTTAATTTCATGTATAATTTTACGCGCCGTTTTACTGGCTATAAAAATTCAGAAGAAATTATAACAAAATTATTTGGAACAGAAAATTGGCTACAATTTAAATCTTTAAATGGTGACTTAAAAGAAACTGCACTTAGAGATTTATATCGTCAACAATTAAAAAAATGTGCAAAATATGTCTATCAATATAGAATGTCTTTCCCTAATGATAAAAGAACATACTATTATTTATTTCATGCAACGAATAATAGGGAAGGATGCTCTATAATGAAAGATGCTTTTGCTAAAATTAATTTTGGTAAAGTTGAATTTCTTGGGCCAAATCAACCAAATCCAGAACAATTAGCATTATGGGATCAAACTCAAGACAAAATTGAACAATTAAAATTATTAATCTGGGCAGAATATCAAGGAAAATCTATATTGTATGACGAAATCGTAGATAAATATATAGATTCATCAACTTTTTTACAACGGCATATTAAAAAAGCAATTGTTTCTATGCAAGGAGAATATTTAGTTATAGAGCATAAAAAAACAAGAACAAGAACTGTTGATTTTGGGGATACTGTTAATTTTTTTAAAGAATTACATATGCAACCAGTTCAAACAACCTTATTTTAAACAGGTAATTCTTTCCACATTCGACCTTGTAGAGTACAACCTGCAACCTTTTTATTTACACCACCCCATTGCTTAAAAAAGAATGGTACATTATTTTCTATACAGTTATCTCTAATTTCAGTAACCCAGTCTTCTTTTATAGGCCTTGCACCAGGACCACTTTCACCACCAACAATTACCCAATTAATATTATTTAAAGATAAATCTTTAATTTCTGTAATCATTGGTTCTATTGATAAATATTTAATATGGGCAGGTGTATTAACTAAATATGGGATTCTTTGTTTTTGTTCTTCAGATTCCACAGTAACACCAAGCCAAATATTTTTAGTCCAATTTAATTTTGGGGCTAATTCTTCTAATCTTTCTGCACGTTTTGTTAAAACTTGAAAAGTATGCCAAGATGCACGGTTCATAGTATTAAAAACTTTTATAATGAAATCATCGGGTACATCTTTATGAAACAAATCACTCATTGAACAAACAAAAATTGTTTGAGGTTTTTTCCATTTTAATGGTTCTTCTAAACATTCCTCATGCATTGTAACCTTAAAACAGTTTTTATATTTGGGTTGTCCCATTGCATGTAATCGTCTTGTCATTCTTTCTGCATAACAATGTTGGCAACCTTCACTAATTTTTGTACAACCAGTAATTGGATTCCAAGTTGATTCTGTCCACTCAATTTTTGATTTTTCTGCCATAATAGATTAATTATACTTATGAAACCTAGCCTTATAACATTTAAATGGTGTATTTTTACAGGAAATATATTTAGAATAAAAAAAACAGGAGAGCCTCCCTAGTAAACCCCTCCTGGTGCCATTTCATGATATTTGCACAGTGATATGTATATGTTAAGTAAAAGTATCAAGTAGCAAAGCTTTTTTCTGTTTATATAAATCGTCAAGTCTTTTCTGATTTTGAATTTCTTCAACAAGTTTTAGGTACTCAATTTTCTGCAACTCTATTTCATGTCGTTTTTCTTCTAACTTAACTTCTAATGAAATAATTTTATCGTTCATTTGGAACCTCAAATCTTGTTTGTATATTTTAATTAAAAAATTCACTAATGATTTTCGGAATTGTTTTTTGTGTTCGTAAGAGTAAACTTAAACGGACATTAAATTTTTGCCTGAAATTCCGTTCGTAAATCTTCCAACTTGTAGTTTACGAATGTTCTTATAAAATCTTGACTTTTACGAATAGCGCGTTAGACTATAGATGCTAAAACTCAAGCAGGGAGATGAATATGGCGAACATTAATTCTAAAACATTTGGCTATTGTCGAGTATCTTCAACCGACCAAAAAGAAGATAGACAACTAGAAGCAATGTTAGATCTTGGGATTAATGAACGAGATATTTTTGTGGACAAATGCTCAGGTAAAAATTTTGATCGACCTCAATACCAAGCACTAAAAGTTCAACTTAGAGAAGGAGATGTTCTTGTAATAAAATCCATAGACCGATTAGGGCGGAATTACAAACAAATTTGTGAAGAATGGCGTGAAATTACTAGAGAAATCAAAGCTAAC